>CALJIY010000333.1 GCA_937973945.1 uncultured Saprospiraceae bacterium
TCCGCAATAACCACCAACACCTCCTTATTATGAGGCATCCCAATATGACTACTGTTCACCTCTACATTTTTATGTAAATCATCTTCCACTGCCTCCATACAAGTTTGCCAAGGAACAGCCCCATCTTTTTTAGAATAGATCGAAGTAGTCAGAACAGAGGTAGGCTCTGCAATAGAATTAATAAAATCTTCGCCCACTTCTTTTTCCACATCACCTCTTAATAAACGCAATAGCCAATCCACTCGATTAGGTTCATGTATCCCTCTAAAAGGAGAACCTGTAGTAATAACCTGACGGATCATTGCAGGATTTCTTTTAGATAATTCTCTGGCATATATTCCCCCTAAACTCCAACCCACTACACTAATTTTTTCTTGATGTTTTAGATATAAATCATTTACGCGCTTTTGTAAAGCGTCAATATCTTCAAAATTTGCAAGGTTTACTCCTAACTCCCAAGGATAGGTCGTATAGCCAATTCTTTTGAGAAAGTTCCGCATCGGAAGGGTATTGATATCGTTTCCTAAAAACCCTGGAATGACCAAAACTGGATGTCCATCTCCTTTTGTCGCTGGCTGGTATTTTCTTCGAAAACGAAAGGATTGTACCCACTCTTTGAAGGATCGAATGCCTTCTGTTAAGTATAAATATAGAGATGGAATTTTTATTTCTGATGTTGGCATGTAGTATTTTAGTTTTAGAGCAGAGAATAGAGAGCAGACCAGTCCGACTGCCGTCAGGCGGGCGGGGAATAGAGATGTATTTCGGTTAAAAGTAGACGAAATTTAGTTGTTTTTTAAACGAGATTTATCTCTATTCTCTGGTTTCTATTCTATTTCTATATAGCTTCTATAATCCGAAGTAATTTTTTAGTTTCTGGTAAAGGAGAGATCCCGAATTCTTTCTTCAAAACTTTCTCACATTGTCGATAAGTTTTTATTGCCATTGGTCGATTGCCTTTCTTTGTGTATGCCTGCATTTGTAGGCAATAAGCATCTTCCCAAGTGGTGTCAATCAGCAAAGCTTCTTGAGCTAGTCGAACACTTTCCATTGGATTTTCTTCTAGTAGTAATTCTCCTAAAGCAACGGTGGTATTTAAAATCAATAATTGAATTCGTTCTCTTTCTCCACTACTCCAGTCCTCATATAATCTATTTGGTAAATAAATACCTTGATATAAATTTAATGCTGCTCGATACGCTTTTATAGCAGTAGCCGGTTCTGTAAGAATGGCCTCATTGCCTATTTTTATATACTGTTCGACGGCATAAGCATCTAACCAAATATCTTGTTGGCTCAACTGATACGTAATTCCTTGACGTTTAATATAACGTGGTTCGGTTCTATTTTTTCTATCGGGTTCTAGTGCTTTGTTAATACCGTGTAGCGCAACTTTTAAAGTTTGGGCGGCACTCTTCGTATCTAAATCTTCCCAAAGTCGATCAAATATTTGTTCCTTATGCAAGGCTCTCCTATGCATGGAGCCAGTTAAAAACTGAAATAACTGAACTGTTTTATCTCGCCCCCATTCTTTCGCAGTAAGAAGGGTCCCCTCCCGCCATACTTGGAAATTCCCCAACGTTTGAACTTGAATAGGTGCCGCTGCTTTCGCTGCTTCTAAGACTGCTATTTGTGATTGGAAGGAAATGATTTATTGCTTTAGTATTTTAGTCATTGAAAGAAAAAATGTAAAATATAATAGAAGTAGATTAACCTTGAGATAAATAGTTGGATGATATAAAGCTACCTTTTTGTTTTTTTTATAGTGTATGTCACGTAGACAATCAAACAATCTCAGCCATCACAACCGTATCTTCATCAAGCAACTGTTATTTCTTCTTCCCCATCTTATCCACTTTCTTATTTAACTGATCCACATCTGTAGCTAATTTTTCAATCAAATTTACCAAGTTTTTATAATCAGATTTAGAAGAGGCCCGCCATTCATCTATGGGTACTTTTTGAGCAATGGTTTCTTCTATTTTTTGACTAATATTCTCACTGGCAGATTGGAATTGGGTTTGCATTTGTTCCATCTGTTTTTTAGGATCTTTGATGGTATCCAAGACCAATTGCGGAGCTGTCAATGCCATCTTTTTCCACATATCAAAGCTTTTTGCTAAGATACCTTTTTGCTCTTCTGGTGTTTTGTCTTCCATCGCAAGAATCGTTAGATCAGCTAGTTTTTCTCTAATGAATTCAAGTGCATCGTCAAATTCTGAAAAACGCTTTTCTTGGCCACCCTGCACATGCCTAATATTGCCTCGCCATTGAACCTCTGGTTCTCCTGCTTCTGATTGGAATACCTTTTGCGTAAAGCGAAGAACAAATGATGCCGTTTCTTCTTTTTTATTTGCCATGAGAATGGATATTAGTAGATTCGTTACTGTAGACTTGTTTCTAAATATAAAATCCATATAGGAAAATATAGATTTTATATTTAGAAACAAGTCTTGTATTGGGTAAAAGTACAAATCAAAAGTTACAACTCAGTTACAAAATTCATTTTGTCCATTATTTTTGAAAAAGACTAGGAGTAACGATATTTATTTGCTAATTTCGGACGGAGAAGTAATCCAATCAAATTTATCATTATATGGCTAGTAAAAAAGACTCCCCTTTAGATAAACTACCTTCATTAGATCAGATAGATAACCCAAATTTAGAAAGTATTTCTGGTATGGATGCCGCTTTCTTATATGGCGAGACAGATACTAGTCCAATGCATATAGGCAGCGTAGCGGTGATAGAAGGTTCTTTAGAGTTTGAAACTTTTAAGAAGACCATTCATTCTCGTTTGCATCAAATGCCGAAAATGCGCAAGCGACTGGTCTATGTACCTATGAGTATAGACTATCCTTACTGGGTAGATGATCCAAATTTTGATATAGATTTACATATTCATCATATTGCTTTGCCGAAGCCCGGTAGTTGGAAGCATTTGCGATCTGTCGCTTCTAAAATATTTAGTGAACCTTTGGACCAATCAAGACCCTTATGGTCTTTTACCTTTGTAGAAGGTTTAGATAATGTACCACAAGTGCCAAAAGGTTCCGTTGCATTGATTAGTAAAATTCACCATGTTGCTATTGATGGAATGGCAGGTGCAGGTATTTTAAGCCTGATATTTGATATGACCGATAAGGTGCTGAAAATTCCAGAACCTCGCCCGTATCATCCAGCGCCTATACCTAATGAACTGTCTTTAATTCTAAATAGTGCCGTTAGTTTTGCGAAAAACCCTTTTAAGTTTCCAAAATTAATAGGTAACGCATTGACGGCTACCTTAAAGGCTGGATTTTTAACCCGAGCCAATAAAGTAGAATTGCCAACTGCTCCTTTCACCGCCCCCAATACCCCCTTGAATGGAATCGTATCTGCCAGAAGAAAATGGAATACGGCTATTTTATCCTTGGATCGAGTGAAGGCCTTGAAAAAAGTAATGGAGTGTACCTTGAATGATGTCCTATTGGCCATTTGTGCAGGCGCATTAAGGAGGTATTTATTAGAAAAAGACAAATTACCACAGAAGCCATTGGTGGCGATGGTGCCTGTTTCTACTAGAAGCGCTGGAGAAGGAAAGGGGAGTAATCAGATTTCTAATATGCTAATACAAATAGCTACCAATATAGAAGACCCCATAGAGCGCCTCGAAGTCATTCATGAAAATACGATCAGAGGTAAGACCTATCAAGATGCACTAGGAGCGAAAACACTCGCTAATATGGCAGAGGCTGTTCCATTTGGTTTGGCGAATCAAGCAGCTCGTATTTATTCTAGATTTCATCTATCAGAATTACATAACCCAGCATTCAACGTAACCATTACGAATGTGCCTGGACCACCTTTTCCCTTGTATATTAATGGACATAAATTATTGTCTGTGATGGGTTCAGCACCAGTGATTGATGGGATGGGGCTAATTATAGCTATTTTTAGTTATGATGGCTTGATTACCATCAGCCCTACTTCTGATGCCAACTCTATGCCTGATTTAGATATTTTTACAAAATATTTAAGAGAGGCAGCCAATGAATTAGAGACACAAATTCTAAAGAAAGGAAAGCCCAAAAAGAAAAAAGTAGCGGCGCCAAAGAAGCCTACAAAAGCGGAATCCGATGCATTGTTTACCCATCTAAAACAATATTTAAAAGAGAACGC
>CALJIY010000334.1 GCA_937973945.1 uncultured Saprospiraceae bacterium
AAAAAAAATAACATAGGGAACACCACCCTAATCAACCGATAATAAAATGAGTAAAGCCAAGCCAAAAAGAAAAAAAGTAGTCGTTTCCACTACCCCTAAGAAGAATGTGGTCAGTACAACGAACACGACTACGAAGATCGCCCCAACTAAATCTAAAAGAAGAACAGCTGCGGCAAATACCATTGCTAAAGAGCCGCTGCTCTTTGGCAAGCAAAACTATATCCTAATGGGTATTGGATTCGGAATTATCCTGCTAGGTTTAGCATTAATGACCGGCGGCGGCATGCCGAGCCCAGATGTTTGGGATGAAAATATCATTTATGGATTCCGTAGAACAGTATTAGCACCATTCTTGATGTTAGTAGGTTTAGTTATAGAGGTCGTTGCGATCTTTAAAAAATAAACCTTCTTATAGCAAATAATGGGAATACTAGAAGCCATCATTCTTGGCATTATACAGGGGCTTACCGAATTTTTACCCGTAAGCAGTAGTGGCCATATAGAAATTGGACAAGCCTTATTGGGCATGGACAGTTTAAAAGAAAATGAACAACTACTAAGCGTGGTGCTGCATGCAGCAACTGCTTTGAGTACCGTATGGGTCTTCAGTAGCGATATTGAAAAAATAGTAAAAGGACTCTTTCAACCAAAATGGAATGAAGAGTGGCAATTTTCTATGAAAATTGTATTGTCCATGATTCCTGCTGCGTTTATTGGTTTCTTTTTTGATGATGCCTTGGAAGCCTTATTTGAAGGGCAACTAAAGCTGGTCGGGGCGATGCTGCTGCTGACAGGTGTCCTGCTATTTATGGCAGATCGGGCCAAAAACACAAAGAAAGACGTGAGTTTTGGCAACGCCATTATCATCGGTTTAGCCCAAGCAATCGCTATACTACCAGGCATTTCTCGATCTGGCTCCACCATTGCCACCTCCGTTTTATTAGGTATTGATCGAGAAAAAGCCGCTAGATTCTCTTTTCTAATGGTCGTGCCTTTAATCTTAGGAAAAATCGCCAAAGACGTTTTAGATGGTAAATTTATACTCTCTGAAGAACTTGCCGTACCGCTATTAGCGGGCTTTATGGCTGCTTTTTTTACAGGATTAGGAGCTTGTTTATGGATGATCCAATTGGTCAAAAAGAGCCAACTTAGTTGGTTTGCTTACTATTGTTTTGCCGTTGGAATTATTGCGCTTGCGGTTGGTTAATCTTCGATTATGTTTACTAAAACTTCAAAGGTTTTTAGTAAACTTAAAAATTCCGAGCACAAACATCCTCACCAAAAAATCACCCGCCACCAGACACGCCCCACAACTTTAAGAATTATTTAAAACTTTCCTTTAAGTACATATTGCAAGAAAAGCGTTACTTTATTGTAGAATTAGTTAAAAAACTATAGAAGTTGCAAAACACACAACTTCACTCAATAAAAATAGCTTCATGAAAGCATTCATTCAATTTTTCAGTTTCTTTATACTTCTAGCCACTAGTCTTCCTAGTTTTGCGCAAGAACAAGCGCCAATAAACAAAGCTAATATCGACTGGAGTGCCGAGTATAATGAACCCAATAACAGTTTCTTATCAAAAGTGGTCCATTATGACGAGACTGGTTTTTATGCGCTACGGGTACAAAATTTGGGCACCAAACGAGAAAACCCGAAGGTCTATCTAGAGTACTATGACAAACAACAAATGAAGTTGAAAAAGTCAGCAGAACTCGATTTAAAATTCAAAAAGAAAACTAGGGATTTTGAAGATCTGATTGTCGTAGATGACAATATGTATCTACTCACTTCTTTTAATAACCAAGCTAAAAAGAAGAATTATTTATTTGCGCAGCGCGTTAGTTTAAGCTCTTTACGCCCTAGCCAAAAATTAATAAAATTAGCAGAAGTAGAAACAAAAAATGCTTTTCAAGAAGGCGGATTTAGACATCATTTATCCAAGGATGATTCTAAGGTATTAATCTATTCTGTTTTGCCAAAACAGAAAAAAAATCCAGAACGTTTCTACTTACAAGTATTTGATAATCAGCTAAATGCACTTTGGGAAAAGAAAGTTCGCTTACCGTTCAATGATGATCGGTTTTCGGTAGAAGAGTACCAAGTGGACAATGAAGGAAATGTCTATATGCTAGGGGTAGTATACCAAGATAAAACCCGTTTCCGAAGAGGTGGCAAGCCCACGTATCAATATGTTGTATTGGCCTATAGAGAAGATGGGGAAGCCGTAGAAGAATATAAGGTCAACCTCAACGAAAAGTTCATTACCGATCTAACTTTTAGGGTAGCCAGAAACGGCGATTTAGTTTTCTCTGGATTTTATTCCGAACTAGGCACCTATAGTGTCAAAGGCACTTATTTTTTCCGACTAAATCCGACCACAAAGGAGATTTATAATAAAAACCTAAAAGCATTTGATTTTGACTTTTTAACCGAATTTTTATCAGAGAGACAAACCAATAAAGCCAAAAAGTCCGCTCAAAAAGGCAATGTGCCAGAACTCTATCAATATGCACTCGACGATCTTATTCTCCGAAGTGATGGTGGAGCCGTATTAGTGGCAGAGCAATATTATGTGGAACGTCAATACAACGATAATTACTACGGATACGGTGGTTTTGGAGGATTTGGCTATGGTGGCTTCAATCGCTATAGTCCATACTATAATCCGTATAGAAATAACTTTAATGACGACTATGAATACCACTACAATGATGTGATCGTTGTAAATATTGAACCAAATGGAGAGATAGAATGGACCGCAAGAATTCCCAAGCAACAAACCACCAGAAATGATGGCGGCTACTTCTCTTCTTATGCGATGTCCATTGTAAAAGATAAGTTTTACTTTGTTTATAATGATAATTACAAAAACTTTGACCCTAAGAAAAAAGGGAAATACTATAGCTTTACGGGTAGAAATGCCGTCATTACCTTAGCAGAAATCAATAAAAACGGCGCCGTTGTGATTAATCCACTGTTTAGCGATACAGAAGCTTCTATTACGACTCGCCCTAAGGTTTGTAAGCAGATTGGCCGAGATGAAATGCTGATTTATGGGGAGCGAGGGCGAAATTATCGCTTTGGGAACTTGGTCTTTGAATAAATTTGGGATATAGTTCCTCTGTTTTGAAAGGACGAAAAAATCATACATCAGAAATCTTACATCATATATCCATCACGCCTTGAGCTAGATGGATATATGATTTCTGATGTATGATATAAGATGTATGATTTCCCAAGCTCAATCTCCCCTTCTAAAACCCTAGCAACCCACCACCTGCCAACTACCAGACAAACCTTCTTACTTTACTAAAAATACTACCTCAACAAAGAGGAAAAAAAGCTACTTTTGCCCCTGCAAAAAAGATAAAGCAATTAGCTAAACCATTACTTACCACTCCAGACAGCAAATAACAGCCAAGGCAAGAATATCAACTGTTTTTTGTACCTATAAATATTTTAAACCGTTCCTATTTATAACTTGTAGTCCGCTGAATATCAAGCTATACCCTACTAGGCATGTTTATAGTAGATGTAGCCTTGTAAACCATACGACATTGCAAGCAGAATAGATCAACAATAAATATATTTATAGCTCGTTTTTATGTGCTAAGTGCTTACCCTAATTGCGTTTATACCAAATAGAAAGGAAGACGGTAGCAAAGTTG
>CALJIY010000335.1 GCA_937973945.1 uncultured Saprospiraceae bacterium
TAAAGTGAATCCTGTTGGGCCAGTCTGTCATACAGGAGCAGATACTTGTTTTAAGGAGACCAATCAATCTGATAACTTTCTATTACACCTAGAAAGTGTGATTCAAGATAGACGTGATAATCCATCCGACAAATCTTATACAACGTCCTTATTCAAAAAAGGAATTAATAAAGTAGCCCAGAAAGTAGGAGAGGAGGCTGTCGAATTAGTAATCGAAGCCAAAGATGATGACAAGGAGTTGTTTATGGGGGAAGCAGCTGATTTGATGTATCACTACTTGGTGTTATTAGCGGCTAAGGGCTTTGAGTTGAAAGAAGTGATTGATGTGTTGAAGGAACGGCATCAATAGAAGTCAGATCGTTCCAGTTAGCTTACGCTAAGGGAACTGTCAGAAGTCAGATTTATGATGTTGACTGAGTAGTAATTCTGATTTTTTGGACAGTTTTTCGAGAAAGGTTTACTAAATTTTTGAAGTTTAGTAAACCTATAATCCAATCTATAATCCAAATTTTGGAGCTATAGCAAGTTAATGTTTTGCCCTAAGTTGATCACCATATGTTTCCCATAAATCTATTCGTAATTTATTTTTTAATTCCGTTATTTTTTTACTGTCCGAATTGATTAAAATTATAATTGCTACTTTTCTATCTGCACTAATTATAATTGCAGAGGAATAGGTTCCTAGGCTCCCTCCATGATAAGAGAATTTTTGATCTGTCTCTCCAACATTTCCATTATACCATCCTAAAGCATATTTTTCAAAACCATAATGTAATTTTAGATAAGTATCTGTACTCAACACATTATCTTTACCAAGAAGACCAGCTAAATGTTTTGACATGACTTTTGATAAATCATTTACGCTAATTGATAAATTTCCAGCTGGTGAGAAATCAAACTCAAAATTATATTCGTTCTTTGGAGATATTGGTTTATATCTTCCAAGCTTCCTCTTATGACCATAGGTATCTGTTGATACATTTTGATTTGGGAAACAAGGAATAGCTTCTACCTCAAAATCTTGGTTAAATTTATCTATTAATTCCGCCCAAGATTTACCTGAGCATCTTTCTAGCATAAGTCCAGCTATAATGAAACCACCATTAGAATAACTAAATCCTTTCTCTGAATTTATTTTAGGTGCTAAATTCAATGCATATTTTGCAAATTCTAGTTTTGAATTAGAGGAATTGGAAATTGATTTGGGGAGGTTTTTCCATTCTTGACTATCATCCTCTTCAAAAGGTTGAACCATTCCTTTATTTGATAACAAATCTTCCAGACTAACAGAATCATATTCTGTTCTTATGTTTCCTTTTAATTCTGGAATGACTGCTGTTATTTTTGAGTTCCAAGCTATTTTTTGTTCTTTAACTAACGTAGCTGCAATCGTTGCAGTAATTGCTTTGCTATTAGATGCTAATTGAAACTTAGCATCCAAATCTATTTTATGTGGAGATCCACATTTTTTTAATCCAGCCACACCATATAGTATACGATCAGGTTTGACTACACTTATTGCAAGTCCTGGTATGTTATATTCTTTCAAATATTTTTCGGCAATTGAATTCAAATCATCAATTTGACTTTGTACATTTTGAGAGAATAGCATAAAGAAGATGATCCAGTATCTTTTCATGTTCAATTAATTTTATTCTAATTTTGACCACATTGCAGTGATCTCATTCTTTATCCGCAATCAAATCCAAAGTATACGCCATCACCCTATCATGTCCACTCAGTATATCTTCAATAGACGGACGAACAGGATAATCTGGTAATACGCCTCGCCCTGTATTTTCAAAATCTACATTCATCTTCCATCGCATAAAAGGCATAATGATTCGATTGCCCGTAGCGGGCAAGGTCATAACCAATTGAATACCACTAACATTTTCATTTGGATTCCCGCCAGATTCTTCCCCGATAAAAGTGGCTCTATTATGATTTTTTATAATAGCCGTCATCTCTCCCGTAGCAGAAAAAGAATTCGCATTCGTTAGTACATATACCTTTCCGCCGTAGTAGGGTGAATTAGGTTTAGAAGGTTTCAATCCTGGTATTGCTAATAATCGAGTCAAACCATTTGGCTCATATACATTCCCTTTCTTTTTAAAGGCTAAAGGAAAAGTGATTCTTTCTAAGAAACCAACATCATATAATCCTTTGGGTATACGTTGTACATTTGATGTAACACTTTCATAAAAAGTAAAGGGTTCATTATGTAAATGCGCAAATAATTCAATCGTCGGCATTGGATCACCACCACCATTATCTCTAAGATCAATAATTAAATGTTCTACGCCAGCCGCTTTTATTTTTGTAAAAGCATCTTTATAGAATTTTTTAAATTTCTGCTTCTTTTCTTTTTTGATGTAGGCTTTATCAAAAGCCCGAATGGTCATCGTGGCAACATTATTTTTGATGGATAGCTCCAATGCAGGTGTATCAGTTTCGGTCCAGAATTTTTTTATGCCATATCGTTTTTCTTTGATCTTTTTACTAGCAGCCATAGTTTGTGCTGGTATTTCAACCGCACTTATCTCTCCATTAGCATCCATTATTTCCAAATCAAACGTTGAAGGAAGACCAATTA
>CALJIY010000336.1 GCA_937973945.1 uncultured Saprospiraceae bacterium
TTGAGATTGAGCTTGAGCTTGAATTTGTGTCGTTTTTAAGATAAAATAGAGAACCGCTCTAATTCTGTCCTTAAATATTACTATTTTGAGGTATATTGCCATCACAACGTTATGGTCAATTGGGAAGTATCGCTCCCCAACCTATTATTTTACGAAGGGCAGCCCCGCTACTCGCCTTATCAACTTTTTCTTGGAATGATAGTTTATATACCTAAAGAATGACTAATTATTCTCTTGATAGATTTGGCAAAAATACCAAACACTTCATGATAAAAAGATTACTTCTACTGCCTCTTATCTGCCTGTCAACTGGGCTTTTTGCACAGCAAGCCACACAATACTCCTTGCAAATGTTCAATGAAGCTAGTATCAATCCAGCCTATGCTGGATTAGATAACTCATTAGTTCTAACAGCTATCTACCGTAATCAATGGCAGGGCCTAGATCAAAGTCCAAGTCAGCAAAATATCAATATTCATATGCCAGTGTATCGCTTAAGCGGTGGTATTGGCATAAATGTTGACAATGATAGACTAGGTTTGGAACGAAACCTTTTAGCGACATTATCTTATAATTTTCACCTCCCACTCAATCGTTCTAGCAAAATCTCTTTTGGAATTGGAGCAGGATTCTTTCAAAAATCATTAGATGGTTTGGGTATTAGAACGCCTGAAGGAATTTATGCTGCAGGTGAGATTAATCATAATGATAATTTGCCATTGCCTGAGCGCAATGTAAATGTTACTAGCCCCACCTTTGATGCTGGGGTCTATTATAAGTCTGATGTTCTTGAAATAGGGCTATCAAGCAGGAATATACAAGAGCCCACGTTGAGTGGAGATAATTTTAGTACGATCCTTAGTAGAAACTATTTTTTTACAGCATCGTATAATTTGGACTTGTCTGGTAATATTTCTTTGCATCCCTCCCTCCTTGTAAAAACAGATCAAACAGAGTGGCAATCAGAAATATCTTTATTAGTCAAATATGATGACAATATATTTTTAGGTGGCTCGTTTAGAGGATATAATTCAAATACCATAGATGCAGTCGCCATAATAGCGGGATTAGACATTAGCGAAAAGATAAAAGTAGCTTACGCTTATGATTTAACGCTTTCAGAATTAAATATGGTGAGTAATGGAGGCCATGAGATTCTACTTCAATACAATCTTGGTAGAGAAATAGGCAAAGGAAAACTGCCAAAAGTTATATTTAATCCTAGATTTTAGTGATAAATGGATAGAAACTGTATGATGCTTTGCAAAAAATATAATAAGCTTCTAAATTTCCTAATTATTTTACACTAATACTCAGAAAGCAGGCGTTAAGTAATCGGTATACAGATATGCAATTAATTGTCGGCAATCATTAAGTTTAAAAGAGTAATTCCTTTTAATATATATAGATATACAGTTATATTTGCCACTTTACTTGAAAATACCTTCTAATAATCCAGTATAGAGCTTAATACTCTATAAATTATTATAGAAATTTCAAACCGAACTTTATACTAGGGTTTTTCCCTTATTTACAGTAAACATAGGAACGTTAAGATGAGAAAAATTTCAAAAGTTTTATTTTCCCTTATAGTACTTGTTGCTATTACAACTGCTTGTGGAACAAAAGGCGGTGGTGAATTGACGGGTGTTTTAGACCGTCCAGGATGGAAAGGTAATATCAATCCTTACGGAATGGTATATATTCCCTCCGGAACTTTACATATAGGTCCTGGCGACCAAGATATGCGAAATACCTACGTACAGCGACCAAAGTCTATCTCTATACAAGGTTTCTATATGGATGATACGGAAATTACTAATAATGAGTATCGTCAGTTCGTAAATTGGGTGAGAGATGAAAAAGCCTTACAATATCTTGAATATTGGGAACTAGATGACGACGGAAACGAAACTGGAAAAGTGGACTGGGAATATAGAGATGAAATTGACTGGGAAGATGGAGAAACTTTAGGCGATCTATTCTACGAGGAAGAAAGCTTTATCCAAACAGGAGACGAAGCGGAGATGGGCGGAAAAACCGTAAACGTAGAAAAGTTAGTCTATGAATATAAGACTTACGATTGGAAAGCTGCCGCTGCTGCAAGAGAATATGGCGATTTAGATAAATTTGCAACAGAGCATTCTGTGAATATCTACCCAGACATCTTCGTTTGGATTAGAGATTTCTCTTACTCATACAATGAGCCAATGACCAGAAATTATTTCTGGCACCCAGCTTTCGATGACTATCCAGTAGTGGGCGTTAATTGGAAAATGGCAGATGCATTTGTTAACTGGAGAACACAATTATGGAATGATATCAAAGCAACTCAAAAAGGGGAAGTAAACACAGAAGACTTCCGTTTGCCAACAGAACATGAGTGGGAGTATGCTGCCAGAGGTGGTCATGACTTAGCTCCATATCCTTGGGGTGGCTATTACACAAGAAATGGAAAAGGTTGTTTATTAGCGAACTTTAAGCCAGGTAGAGGTAATTATCCTGAAGATGGCGGTTTATATACTGTAAAAGCAGATTACTATTTTCCAAATGATTTTGGATTGTACAATATGGCAGGAAACGTTGCAGAATGGACTTCTTCTGCTTACTATGAAAATGCTTACTCTTTCCTTCATGATTTGAACCCAGACATTAGATATGATGCAACAGATGAAGATTACGATGCAGATATGCGTAAAGTAATTAGAGGCGGGTCTTGGAAAGATGTAGCTTATTTCTTGAGATGTGGTACTCGTCATTGGGAATATCAAGATACAACTAAATCTTATGTAGGATTTAGATCAGCATTAACTTTCTTAGGTCGATCAATCAACGATTTCTAACAATTGATTGGCTAATTGAGCTAATACAACACTAAGTATAATGGTACGGGTATTTCTTCTGAATAATATTCGTACCATTTTAATTAGTACTCCCTTCAAATACTTGCTTTTCGTTATATAAATACGTCTGAAAAGCAAGTAACTAAGCATAAAACACCCTCTTTAACCGTTTGGTAACAAGAAAATTGATCAGTTCTGCTTGATTCCTTTTTCAAAAGGTACTAAATGTGTTACTTTTGCGCGGAATTTTCGTTCTAACAATATAAGTCGGTTCTATTTTCGTTAAGTCTAAACATAATCTAATTTCAAACCGATTGTTTTTACATTTAATAACCTACAAATTAAAATAGATACATTATGAGTTTTGTTCATTCTAAAGGTTTCAAGTACTTAAAGAATTTGATTATTGGCCTTGGTGCAGCAGTGGTTTTGATCGGTGCACTTTTTAAAATTCAAAGTTGGCCGTATGCAAGTGAAATGTTAACAGCTGGATTGGTAACAGAAGCAATCTTATTTGCTATGTTAGGTATTTTAGGTCCTGAAAAAGAATATTATTGGGAGAAATTATATCCAGGATTGGATGAGCATAACGCTCGAGTTACTCCATTAGCAGCTGGTCCTACAGGAGCAGATATGCCAGGTTTAAATGGTCAAGTGGTAGAGCAGCAATTAGGTGGTATGTTATCAGAATTACAAGGAATGTCTAAAAGCCTTGGTTCTTTAAAGGCATTGCAAGAAGTTGATTTCTCTGGTACAGGAGAGCAATTGAGAACAATGAATAACTTCTATACAAAGTTAAATGATGCAATGGCTGATTTAACGGATTCTGCGGATGAAGCTAAAATCTACAAAGAGCAAATGTCTTCTTTAAACAGAAACTTAGGTTCTTTGAATTCAGTATATGGCAACATGTTGAACGCAATGTCTGGTCCTAAAGCATAATTGCAATAGCAATTAGCTCCCCTGACAGAATTTTAATAATAAAAAAAGTTATAATTTAATTATAACTCCAAAATAAATAATCATATGTCTTTACCTAAGGAACCTCGGCAGCTGATGATTAATTTAATGTACTTAGTATTGACGGCAATGCTAGCATTAAATGTATCTGCTGAGGTAATGAATGCCTTCAAGACGATCGATGATAGTTTGGTAAAAACCAATACGATCACAGATAAAGCACTTGACGAGCAGCAAAAATCATTAGATGCCTTATTGGCAGAAGAAGCAAAAAAAGATTTCCGCCCATTAGGAGACGGAATCAAAGAAATTAGAGCCGCTTCTAAAGAGTTTACCGATTACGTAGAAAACATCAAGGATCAATTAATTGATGCTGCGGGTGACAAGAATGGTAGCCATGATGATGGTGACTATTTATATGCAGATGATCCTTTGAAGAAAATGATCATCGGTAAAAAAGATAAAGATGTCACTACCCGTATGTTAGTAGAACAAGGTATGGGTGATGACTTAGAAGTAAAAGTAGGAGAAGCTAGACAAAAATTCATTGACACCTACAGAGCGATCTTAAGTAAGCCAGAAAATGCTAAAACTTTTGGTTTCCGAACAAAATCAGGGCAAGTAGATACCAAAGCTATTGAGGCAAAAATTGCAGCAATGGAAGCTAATATTGCTTTGGACATAGATCAAAATTGGGCAGAAATTTCTGAAGGCAAAACGAGCTGGGCAGATTTCCGTTTCCGTCAAATGCCTTTGATCTCTGTATTACCTTTATTAACTAAGTTCCAAACAGATGCTAAGAATGCAGAAGCATTTGCAGTAGGTGATTTGTCTGGTTTAGTTGGTGGTAAAGAAATCGTATTTAACAAATTCTTCCCAGTAATCAACGCTAGAAAAGCGTATGTGATTAAAGGAGAAAAATTTGAAGCAGATATATCTTTAGGAGCGTATAGCTCTGATATTCCACCAGAAAATATCAAGTTAACAGTAGATGGTGCTAGAAAGTCAGTAGGTAAAGATGGTGTCGCTAAGTATAGTGTACAAACAAATTCTACTGGTAAAAAGACCATTAAATTAACGGCTACCGTTACCAATCCTTTAACAGGAGAGGTGTCTACTTCTGCTCAAGATTTTGAATATGAGGTAGGTGTACGTTCTGCAAACGTATCTGCGGACAAAATGAACGTAATGTATATTGGCGTACCAAATCCAATATCTGTAACGGCTGCTGGTATTTCTAGTAATGAATTAAAAGTAAATTGCTCTGGGTGTGATTTGAAAAAAACGGCTCAAGGCAAATATGTAGCTACAGTAAACAAGCCAGGCACTATAAAAGTAAATGTTTCTGGTGGAGGTTTACCGAATACACCTTATGAATTTAGAGTAAAGCGTATTCCTGATCCAGTTGCAAAATTGGGTAAGAAAGCAGATGGCTCTATGGGTAATGGAGAATTCAAAGCACAACAAGGAATTATTCCTTGGCTAGAGGGCTTTGATTTCGATGCAAAATGTAATATTGATGGTTTTACACTAACTAAAGTGGCGAAGCGTCAAGATCCAGTGCAGCATGTAAATAGAAGTGGTAGATTTGATGACAAAGCTAGACGTATGGTCGGCTCTGCTAAACCAGGAGATACTTACTACTTCGAGAACGTAAAAGCACGTTGTCCTGGTGACCCTGCTGGTAGAAAGATTAACTCTATGGTCTTTAAGATAAAATAGATTGTTAGATGGTTTCATTGTTGGATTGCTACATTGTTAAATGGTTTCATTGTCAACATCTAACAATGTAGCAATCCAACAATGAAACCATATAGCCATCTAACCATACAATACTTTTGTCAGCCTTTTAGCATAACGATTTGCTAAACATACTTTTGCCGATTCACTGGCGTTTTATTATTAGATTTGCTTTATAAATATACTGATAGTTAGTTTTTACAAAACAAGTCTACTTTTGAGATAACTTTCTATAACTCTACAGGTAAGTTCTAATAAAGAACAGAGAAGCGAGAACAGAGAGTAGAGACTAGATCCTGCTAAATAAATTAAGATGATAATTTTATTTAGCAGGATCTAGTCTCTACTCTCTGTTCTCTGTTC
>CALJIY010000337.1 GCA_937973945.1 uncultured Saprospiraceae bacterium
GAGCACTATTTTCCGTTATCATGGAGGGTTTAAGTAAGGAAGATTACCCAATTTATCTCCATACGCAAGCGTCCAGCTTTAGAGCCATCAAATTATATTCGGATTTTGGATTCGAGATACTAACAGATGAGCAAATTGGAACTAGACAAAACGAAATAAATGAATCCTTGCCTATATTGAAAGCATTTATGCCACAAAAATATTTCGATAAACTCAAGTTTCGAAAGGCACCTAAATCATTTATTGAGAAAATGAAAGCATTTAAGACGAATCAATTTTAGACATACTTCTTAGGAGGGTAGGGCGTGCTATAATACGAATGAAATAGACAGACGCCATATTCCAAAGGCATGCAGGCGCTATTAAAAAAAGCCTAAGGAGCTATGTAATCCTTAGGCTTTTTGGTGGTGTCAATTGTCTACCTTTTTTAAAATAAAAAAAGGCAGAACCAATCGCACTGCTCAACCTCCTACCCTTGCTCAGTTTCCTGCCTGGGGGATTCAGAAGGAGCTAGTCGAAAAGCTCCACCAGCCGCAAAAGTAAGGGTATTTTAGAAAAAAACAAGGGTACCTTGCAAATAAAAATAAAAATTTTTTCTCTCCAGATTTCCTGTATTTTAGTGGCGAAAATTTGGCTTTAAAGCCTATTTAAAACACGAAATTGTCATACAATGTCATCTATACTAATAAAAGACGTACAGCTTGTCAATGAGGGGGAAATTAAAAGCTGTGATATTCTGATCAAAAATGGACGTATTGAGAAAATAGCTTCTAGTATTTCTCAGTCAGCAGATAAAGAGATAGCAGGTAATGGGAATGTCTGCATGCCTGGGATTATAGACGATCAAGTTCATTTTAGAGAGCCTGGTCTGACGCATAAATCTGACCTTTATACCGAACCTAAAGCGGCGGTAGCTGGTGGGGTGACTTCTTTTATGGAAATGCCCAACACTAAACCTGCTGCGCTCACACAAGAATTGTTAGCAGATAAGTATGAGATCGCTAGAAACAAGTCGCTAGCGAACTATTCCTTCTTTATGGGCGCTTCTAACGATAATATAGAGGAAGTCCTTAAAACGGATGAGAAAAATGTCTGTGGGGTGAAAATATTCATGGGCTCTAGTACGGGCAATATGCTGGTGGATGACAGAACGACTTTGGACAACCTCTTCTCTAAAGTCCCATTATTAATCGCTACCCATTGTGAAGATGAAGCTACCATTAGGGGAAATATGGAATTGTATCGACAGAAATATGGAGAAGAAGTTCCGATTAAATACCATCCATTAATTCGAAATGTAGAAGGTTGCTATAAATCCTCCTCTTTAGCGATAGAATTAGCCAAAAAACACAATACAAGGTTACATATCCTTCATATTTCTACAGCAGAGGAATTGAAACTCTTTAGAAATGATATTCCATTAGCGGAGAAGCGTATTACCTCCGAAGTTTGTGTTCATCATTTGCATTTTGATAGCCGCCAATATGATACCCTTCAAACACAGATTAAATGTAATCCAGCCGTAAAAGAACCCAGACATAAGCGGGCTTTATTTAAAGCCTTGCTAGATGATCGATTGGATATTATTGCGACAGATCATGCGCCACATACTTGGGAGGAGAAACAGGGTACCTACTTTAAAGCGCCTTCTGGAGTACCTCTGATTCAACATACACTTCCTATGATGCTGAAATTTTACCATAAAGGAAAAATAAGTTTAGAGCGAATCGTAGAGAAAATGTGCCATGCACCCGCCATTTGTTTTCAAGTTGCAGAACGAGGTTTTGCAAGAGAAGGCTATTGGGCCGATTTAGCGATAGTGGATGTAAATAAGAAATGGAAGGTCTCTAAAAAGAATATTCATTACAAGTGTGCTTGGTCTCCTTTTGAAAATAAATTCTTCAGAGGTAAGGTATTGAGCACTATCGTCAGTGGGCATTTAGCTTATCAAGATGGCGTATTTTATGAGGACAAAAAAGGCGAGCGATTATCATTTGAGCGATAAAGCGAAATAGAATAGAGAGCAGAGATGAGAGAGTAGAGATTGGATTCGTTTCCAAACAACGATGCAAAGTTGTTTTCTAAACGGGATTAATCTCTATTCTCTGTTCTCGCTTCTCTGTTCTTCGAGAACGTTGAAATAAATATTAAATTTTTCTAATTGACCTATCCTTGAGGAGGTATTCTCAACACCTGTCCTGGATAGATTTTATCTGGATGAGATAGCATTGGCTTATTAGCCTCAAAAATAGCGGTGTAAGCCATAGCATTACCATATTGACTTTTAGCAATTTTAGATAAAGAATCCCCACTTTGTACGGTATAAAAAACCGCTTCTGGTTCCGGATTAGTCACCTCTAAGCGATCGTCTACGGATGAAATTCCCGCTACATTCCCCAATGCTAGTATTACTTTTTCTCGGTCGGCATTCGTAAGCGTATTGCCAGACACAATCACTTGCTGTCCTAAGTCAATGTCTAAATCATTAACGGGTAGACCCAGCTTGTTAATTTCAAGTTTCAATGCTTCTGCTCGGCTTAGCACCACCGCCTCTTCTTTTTTTACTTCCTCTTTTGTAAGGAAGGATGGTAATATTTTAGAACCTGCGTTCTTAATGAATGAAAATAAACCCATGTAATTGGTATAAAATTAAAAAATGATAAAATAGGTAGTCTTGCTATTGAAGTTGCTTCCAAACTACATTCTTAAACAACTTCATTGTTTGTGTTGTCTTTAAGATACCTATGAAATGGTGGTTTAGTTTAACAATCAGTCATCTTTTTAAAAAGATTAACGGACTAGGTATTAATTTGTAGTTGTATTTTACTCATTTGTTAATTTCTTTACATTATAAATCTATTTTACAATTAAGAAATCCATTACAAAAGAGTGGAGTATGGTGGTCTTATATATCTGGGTATTTTTTTGAAAAAGAAGTGAGTCAACTCATATAGTTGTCTATGCAACTATTTTTTCTACTAATTTTACTAACGAAATGCCCAAATAACCTTATTGTTGTACCTATGCGACTAAAAGTAAAAAAAATACAAGGAGACATCCGACTAACAGACTATTGTGCGAAACATTTTCCAATTCTTGGCAGTCGATCGGCCGCAAAAAAAGCGATTAATTCTGGAAATGTCTTTGTGAATAATAGAAGATCTTTTGAAACTGATCTAGTAAGCAATGGGGACGTGATCGTTTTGAAAAAACCTAAAAAGAAAACTATTAAAGGAGATATACCTATAGATGTGGATATCATTTTTCAGGATGAGTATCTAGTGGTAGCTAATAAACCTGCAGGAATCGCCGTAAATGGGAATAGAAAAAAGACCCTAGAAAATATAATTGCTCAAATTGCTACTAAAAGTGATCAAGTAGATGCATTAGATCAGCCTATTGCTGCGCATAGAATTGATGTACCTACTAAAGGTTTAGTCATTTTAGCCAAAACAAAGTCTGCTTTAATTACCATCAATAAAGCCTTCCAGAATAACCAAGTGCAGAAGTTTTATGTGGCAGTAGTTCATGGTAAATTGAGCGGGGAGGGCCGTATAGAATCACCAATAAATGGAAAATCCGCTATTACTGCCTATAATAGCTTAGCTGTAGTGCCATCAAAAGTATTTGGGCATTTATCCATGCTTCGATTAGCTTTAATTACGGGTAGAACCCATCAATTGCGTATACATTTAAAAGAAAAAGGGCATTTAATAGTAGGAGATAAGCAATATGCAGAGCAAAGAACCATACTTGGCAAAGGTTTATTTCTTTGTTCTTGTGAATTATCTTTTAAGCATCCTAAAACACAAAAAGAAATATCTTTAAAAATAGACCCACCAAAGCGTTTTGAGCGATTATTAAAAAGAGAAGAAAATAGATTTGAAAATAAGTAGGAAGGTGATGAAAGTACTTTTTTTGAAAGTAGGGAGCCTGAGAGGCTCCCTTAACCCCAAAAAACCAAATGAAAACAATTTCTTATATGTATATAAATAATACTTTTTTATTTCGTTGACTGCAAAGTAAAACTATTTTTTTGATTTTATCGCATAAATTTTCAAATTTTTTATAAAAACATGATGATTTGTTCATAAATGCTTCTGTAAGACAAAATGGAGTTTATATTCTACATCAAATTATGCATTCCTTGCACTTTTAAATATTAGTTTTAGAACCCTCAAGTATTCCTTTTTTCTTCCCTCCAATCTTATAATTTGAAAAACGCTCTTGTTTGTAAGCAAGAACCGAAGGGGTTGGGATAGTTATATAAAATAAGCATCCTGGCTCCCCATTGTTTATTATTCCAATTTTACCCCCCATAGTTTCGATAATTTTTTTACATATTGATAGCCCTAAACCTGCTCCTTGATAATCTTGATGATTTTGTAAACGGCTAAACTGCTGGAATAATTTATGATGATATTGTTTGTCAATACCTATACCATTATCTTGAAAAAAGAGTTTGATAGAATCGGCTTCTCTTTTATTTGAAATAATAATGCTAGGTTTTGCGGAAGTATTGTATTTGATACCATTTTCTATAATATGTCTGAAGACACATAACATCTGCGTTTTATCACATCGAATAGTAGGCAAGGGGTTTGTTATGGTTATTATTGCCTTTCTTTCTGCTAGACAAGGAGTAATCCCTCTAATTTCATCAACTAATTCATTCAAGTTTACGATTCCAAGTTCTTGCTCTTCTTTGTCAACATTGAAGTATTCTAATATACCTTCTATTAAATTCATCATCCTATTTCCATTGTCATTGATAAATTTTAGCTGTGTTTTACTTTCTTTATTTTGACTACCAGTAATATCCTTACTGAGTATATTTGAAAAATTGATGATCGTAGATAAAGGTTGTTTTAAATCATGTGAAGCCATGTAAACAAACTTTTCTAACTCTTTATTTGAATATTCTAATTCTTGAGTGCGACTTTTTACTTCTGATTGCAAGGTTTGACTAAATTTCCTCTTTTGATTAAAAGCCCACAATAATAGCAAAACACTCATTAGAAAAAAGGTGGCAATAAAATACAAATACCTATTTCTATTTTGTTCCTGTAGTACTTCTAGGGCAAGTTGTTGGTTCTCTTTTTCTTTTTGCTCTGATTCAAACTTGACTTTTAAATATGCCGTCTTTTGCTCTTTTTCTTTTGCTTTAATTTTTTCGGCTATTTCTTGTTTTTTTAATAAAAAACGATAGGCTTCATCTGGGTTTCCCATTTTAAATAGGGTAGTGTGACCGTATTCATAAATAGAGCTCAGGACATTAAGAGAACTAGTATCTACTTTAGTTAATAGCATTTCATAAATATGGAGTGCTTCTGTATATTTCTCTTGTTGCGTTAATAATTTGGCGTGAAATATTTGACTTGCTTGTAAGCTAAAAGGGTCACTACTATCTTTGATTAATTCCTTTATTCTTTGATATATACTTGCTGCCTTAGTATACTGTTGTTGGTCTAAAGCCATTTCTCCTTGCAAGAGTAGAAAATCTGGTTTTAAGCGTTCAATTTGTTGTTCTTTTAAAAATTGAAAGCCATTAATAATTACTTTTTCCGCTTCTGCTATTTGACCAGCTTCCATGAAAGCTTCACTTAATTCGTAATCAATTAATGCGTGGGTACTTGGTCTTATAGTATATATCTTTCTTAGATCAACTAATTCTAAAAAACATTTAATAGCACTTTGATAGTCCTTTTCATCCCCATATACCTGCCCTAGCGAATACAAACTTTGGACAATCAATAAGGAGTCTTTTTGCATTCTTCCCTTTTCTAAAATTTCATAATAGGATTTTTGCGCAGATTCAGAATCTCCTAATGACATATAAGTGAAGGCTCTGATATAATTGAAATTATTTTTTTGTACTTCTAAGATTGATTCATCTGCTAATAGCTGTTCATTGTCCTTAATTAGTTGATAACAAGCTAATAAGTTGACATTATTAAGTTCGTAATATATTTTTTGAGTAATGTATCTGAATATATCATCATTGGTCAAATCATTGGAATGCTCTTTAATGGCTTCACACTTTTCAATCAATTCATCTACTAACTTTGCGTCTCTATAAAGATAATGATTGATGGTATCTATGTGAATTAGAAATTCTGCTCGATCTGAAGTGTAGGAGGAGGCTTGCTCAGTTTGACCAGCAAGAGAAATAAAAGAACATAGAAAGAGCGTAAGAATAGCAACAAATGACTTTGGAGAATCTTTAAACGTACATGTTTTCAATAGGATGTATTTTCTATTACATTGAGACATTATTGGTACTGATTAGGAAAGAGGATTTGGTTCTATTGGAGATAAGTAGTTGAAAGAAAAAAAGGGAACAAACCTAAGTTCATCCCCTAATATCTTTTATCTACCCCCCAGCGATAAAAGATAATGACAATATATGATCATTGAATGGCTAAAACCATTACAAATTTAGCATAGTGTGACATCTCTAAAAGCCTGGGAGATAAAATTTAATATTTATATTCGAAAAATATAGTTGCAATAAAGCTTGATAAGACCCTATTGAGAAGTAGGATATATATTTAATAGTAATTGCGACAAGTACTAAAATAAGCCTGTCCGTGACGGTTTTTACTCGATTATTTTATAATCAATATCCAATTTTCTTAAAGCTCGGAAGGCGGAACTGGTATTACTTGTTATCTCGATATCGACTTCTGACCCATCTATTAATATATCGGTAAGCTCACGTGCCAGGGAACTGTCTGTGCCACCGGCAATTTCTTCGATCATTTTGGCAATTGCTCGCCTATCTGGTCGAGCAGCATTGCAAGAGAGTAATTGAATTTGCATACTTTTAATGTAATTTTCTTGATGTTATTGTAAAATAGTCTATTCGAATGATTCATTCAAAGGAATAGCTCTATCAAATAACGAAAAAGAAGGCAAGCTTGTTCTATTGAGCCTAAATTCTTTAAATCAGACAAGCCCTGATCCAAATGCTTCAAATAATCCTATCAAACATCCAATAAGCGGCCAATATACCTACACAATAGATAGCTAGCTTCAAACCAAGCCCTAATACCTGCTTCCTTGTATCGACTGTAAGGAGTCTTTTACCCAGTTTTGCAGCTATTGAAATAATTAGAAATAGCATGGTAATAAAAATCACCTGCCCAATTTCCACACCTATATTGAAAAATAACAAAGCTTCCAAATTATGCTTAGCAGGTAGTCCGATCTCGCCTAGGACCGCCGCAAACCCAAAACCATGAAGCAAGCCAAAAGAGGAAGCCACTAAAATAGGATACCGATAGGTCAAGGAATCTTTCTCTTCGTGATGATGAATAATTTCATAGCATAAGAAAACAATGCTTAAGGCGATAGTAGCTTCTATAGGTGGAATCGGTAACTGTACGATTTTTAAGGCCGATAAAACCAAGGTAATAGAATGGGCCAGGGTAAAACCGGTAATGGTAATGAATAGTTTTTTGCTGAAACCAGTAATAATGATCAGACAGATTAAGAACAGTAAATGATCAATGCCTGCCCATATATGTTCCATACCTAAAATACTATACTGCCATCTTACTTCTGAGACATTAGGATCTTTAGGGATGACTACTTGCTCTTTATTTGGAGGTATCAGTAATATTTGTTCGGTTGAATCTTGGTGGGTAATGGACAGAATCGTTGATATTACTGGGTTAAAAACGGGATAGTCTACCTTTATCCTACTACCTTTTAGCAATTCATTTGTTAGAGACATTTTCCACTTCTGTCGAAAGCCTGCGGGATAAGCCACCCATTGTGCGTCCTCATTGATGATGCGCTCATTTAAATAAATGATTGGTAGATTTTGTGTGTTAATGGAATTTGGGGCCGTGAGCTCTAGCTTTAACTGATTAGCGACCACTGTTATTTTTAAATGAAGCGGTCTGCTTTCGTGCGCGGAAATGTATAGGCTACCGAAAAAAAGCAGGAAGCAGATTAGAAGGGATTTTCTCATAAATCAATTTTAACGGAATAGTCCTTTATTAATTGATCAATTTGCCCTTGTTTATGCTGCTTTTTCAAATGCCCTATATAATCTGTTTTGACCGTAGAATAGATACTTTCCAAACTTGGGATTTGAGCTGCTGATTTATCCCTTAGTAAGATCCAGTGTTGTCCATGCATAGAGCGGATAGGGCCTTGCCACTTCGATTTGTCAGTAGATAAGTTGGTCAGTAGGGCTCCGAATTCCTTTCCAAATTGATTTTCTAAAAAATTAAGTGTTTTTTCTGAATAGTTTCGATGGTATAAAAAACGATCTCCATGTTGTAGACTTTCTGATGCGCTTATCTTTTGATGGGCAGGTTTAGCCATAAAAGCTGTGGCTCTGTCAATTGCGCTTGCTATTTTATCATCCTTAAAAAAAATATGACTAAAAGTGAATTGTGCGTCTTGGAAATATCGATGCTTATTTTTTGCATAAAAGCTTTGGAGACTATCTACATTAATGGATACTGTGCTATCTTCAAAATCATCCAAAAGGAACTCCATTTTTTGGATAATCCGTCGTTTTATCACAAAATCATTTTGGTCTAAACCTAATTTTAGCGCCTCACGATACAAGGCTTCATCTTTAATATAGTTGTTGATTAATTGTGCTTTTTCTTTTTCTGAAAATTGCGCTAGTTTTTCTGAAAACACAGCTTTATTGAAGGCTTTTGATTGAAACTGCATAAAATTGAGCAGGTTCTCTTTATGCACGATTATGGTGTCTTCAGCGCCACTGTTAGGGGAATAGTAACGAAAATAGACAAATAGTAGGAATCCAACGAATAGGAAATGAAGGAGGGGTTCTTTTAATATTCTTTGTAGCATAGTAATACGTTGTAGAGCGGGGCTATTAAGGATGGAGGGTATCCTTAAACTATACGCAATAAGTTGCCTGATTGCTGTAGGAGATGAACCATCAAGCAATCAGACAATCAAACCATTTTTTCAAAATCACTTAGGCGTATACCAAATCGGCGAAGAGTATGCCCGCTCCTGTATAACTGGTTCTTTTTCTGTCCATGGGTCTTGTCCTAATTTTGCAGAAGCATAGGTAGAAAATCTTGGCGTTGGGATTTCCAAGACCCGCACATAATAAACGGCTTTTTGGGCAGCATTAAAATCTGGATCTTCCCAAACAACTGCCAATTCTTTAGATCCGATGGTATTGGTATAAGTAGAATTTTTCAAATCAACGGTATTACCAATAGGAGATAATTTACCTGCGCTATCTAATTCCCGATCACCAGCCCAAGCCACATTGTAAATCTTCTCTTGCGTTTGATTATCAGCTAACCAAGATTTTACTACCTGGATTCTATCCAAATTGCCTCCCGCTGGGTCTTTAGCAGCATGAATCATTAAACGAACACTTTTACCCGTATTATTTAAATCACTCCCCATTGGCACTCCTTTTTGATAGCCGATATCGACAAAATTACTTTGTTCCACATCTTTCTGATCGAAGTCCCACCCACCAAATACGCGTAATTGGATTCTAGAACCTGTTGTGCCATAAACCTCCTTGCGAATAAAAGCATCATAAATATCTCTTCTGGTATTACTCTCTGCCCAGACAGCCGCATAACCTGAAGAGGAAAAATCTATATGTAGCACATCATTTATCCAAGGCTTAGATTTATCAGCAGCCCCACCATCTATTAAGTTTTTTCCTGTAAAATTATCTTCATCTACCGAAGAGAGTGCAGTATGCGTATCAGAAGAACCAATTAAGCCGAACTTATATGGATTGACGCCCAAATTCTCTTCTATTTTTAATCCATCTTGGAGTGCGTAACGTACGAAATCAGCTCGATTTGGTGTGGCACGCTCTGCTGTATTACCGCCACTAGTTTTTAATAGAATATCCCATAATTCAAAGTTGGCAAATTCATCATTCGGAGATAAGGCAGGATGTCCTTCTGAGGTGCCCTTTATCTGTGTCATTTCTACAACAGGTTCCCATTTTGCTCTGGTCTTAGCATAAGAAACATCTATTTGATTGCCTTTAGAATCTTTATCGTCTGGAAACATCAATCCACCACTCACATTAGAATTATGCGGAATCGACACCAAATCAACACCATATTTTTCCGTCGTTTTTTCTAACCATTCCCATAAGTCTTCCGGATTCGGACTATGGGTAGCAGAATAGGGTAAAAATTGGTTGGCTACATCAGCACCTTGTGGGGTGAATAAGACTCGGTGCAAATTATTACCTCCTAAAGTAGAGGTCCATTCCCAACCTATAAAAGCAGAGAATTTTCCGGGATCATTGTGGTCGTCTGCAAATTGATTGTGTGCGGTCCATATGGATTCCATTACTTTCCCTGTATCTATTTCTGTTAAGCCCGTTTGTCCTAAATTTTTAGCCCTTAGCCATTTTAAGAACATAGGAATTCCTGGTTTGCCTTCCACGATTTTTGCTAAACGCTTTCCTGCTTCTGTAGATAGTAATAAGGGATCTTTGTTTCTTGCTCTTAACATGGTACCAAGTCCCTCCGCATGATCCGTAACTACTAAGAAATCTAATGGTCGTTTGATCTGTATTTTTTCTCCTGTTGGCGGATAAGTCATCACTTCTCCTTTAGCAAAACGATAGGCATCATCAGGACTGGCCATGATGGTGCCAAATAAAAAGGCATCACTAGAGTAATTGGTATGTATATGCGTATCTCCCCAATAAAGGTTTTTATTGGGATTTTTACTGACTTCTTTGTTGGATATGGTCTTTGGTGTAGCGCTTGTTGTGGTGTCTTTGTTTTCTGTTGAATTCGTACAACTATATAGGAATAGACAGAGTATTAGTGCATGAAATTTCATATAATGTTTTGATTCTGAATAATGTCGCTTTTACAAAATGAAGTTGTTTAAACATCTTCAACATAAAGGTAAAATAAATAATGACATACGCCTGTTTTGTAATAAGAAATTTAAGAAGGTATTTAGCCTGCTATAGCGATTAAAATTCATTACTTTTAGCAAAAAAAGAGAGAAATTATGGATAGAGTAAAGATAGAGATCAATAATCATATTGCTGTCGTGACTTTCAACCGACCAGATAAAATGAATGCCTTAGACCCAACCCAATTTCGCGCCATCATAGAGGCAGGGGAAAGGGTAGGGCAAGATGCTTCTGTTAGAGTGGTAGTCTTAACAGGTGCAGGTCGAGCATTTTGTGCAGGGCTAGATATTTCAGGTTTGCAAGCAGACAGTGAGGTGGTTGATAATCCCTTGCTTCCTAGAACGCATGGGATCGCTAATACTTGGCAGCATGCAGCATGGGTATGGAGAGATTTGCCCGTACCAGTAATTGCAGCTGCGCATGGGGTAGTATTTGGGGGAGGCCTGCAAATTATGTTGGGCGCTGACATAAAGTATATAACAGCCGATACCAAGCTTTCTATTATGGAAATGAAATGGGGCTTAATACCTGATATGGCGGGCACGCAATTGATGCGTCATTCTGTTCGGGATGACATCATTCGGGAATTAACGTATACGAATCGAGTTTTCTCTGGTGAAGAGGCAGTGAAATATGGATTTGCCACACATGTCTCTGAAAATCCTTTTGAAGATGCTATGAAACTGGCAACAGAAATTGCTAGTAAAAGTCCGAGTGCGGTGGTCAAAGCAAAGAAAGTGCTCAATGCTGCACCTTATCTGAGTCAAGAAGATGGCTTATTAATGGAATCTGTAGAGCAAGATGGTATTATCAATAAAAAGAACCAATTGGAAGCAGTGTATTCGAGTATGCAAAAGCGAGTAGGAAATTTTGAGGATTATCGAGAGTAGTTGTTTTATATTTTTATTAAGTAACGACGGAAGCATCTTTTTCTCATGAAAAATGACCAAGCTATTCCATATCAATACAATGAGCAAGTTTTTTTAATACGAAAAATTAGAAAAAACTTCGATGCGGCATCTATTGATGAACAGCCGCATCGCCATGGTTTTTACGAATTCTTATATATTCAAAGTGGGACAGGGAAACATGAAGTGGATGGCATTACTTATGACTTAGAAGCACATACTTTTTACCTCATTTCAAAAGGGCAAGTACATCAATTTTTATTTGCTAAGGAGATCGAAGGATATTTGATTCGGTTTCAGGATAGTATCTTACCAACGGTCTTATCTGAAAAGGAAGGGTACTATTACAATATTTTACATCAAATCAATCAGCATCAAAGTTTATATGTTACAGCGGAGGATAGACAATTGGTTAATATGTTGGTAGAAAGGATGTTGAAGGAGTATAAAATGCAATCTAGCAAGGTCATAGACTTAAGTCTAATTCAACATCTTTTATATCCTTTATTAATTTTAATGCATCGTTACAGTAATAGTCAAATAGAAAGTCAAGATTTTCAGCAAAATCAATATGTACAATTTACCAATCTATTAGAAAAGCAGTATAAGCACTTCCACCAACTTGATTTCTATGCTAAAGAAATGGGCTTAACGAAACGCCAATTATCCAATATCTGCCAAGATAAAACGGGCAAAACTGCCAAACAATTATTAAACGAAAGATTACTCACAGAAGCCAAAAGACTATTAAAATATACCAGTCTCTCTTTAAAAGAAATTACGGATAGATTAGGCTTTAAACATGTAGCTTATTTTTGTCGTCGGTTTAAGAATGGAGTAGGGAAGACGCCTAGTGAGTATAAGGAGTTTTAAACTTCAACTTCAACTCCAATTTCAACTTCAAAACTTGATGCTGACCTAGATGTTGACATCACGTAATTCTAGTATTCACCTTTATGTAAGCAACATCTCAGTCAACATCCCGCATTGAAGTTGAAGTTGAGATTGAAGTTGAAGTTTTTTTAAGCGGTCAACATCCCGCATTGAGGTTGAAGTTGATGTTAACATTAACTTCTCATTCAAAATAACAAGAAATACTCCCCATCTCCTTAAAATCCGCATGAACCGTATCGCCACTTTTTACCTTAATGGGACTAGTAAAGGACCCAGCCAAAATAATCTCTCCTGCTTTTAAAGATAAGCCAAAAGCAGCATATTTTTTAGCCAACCAAGCAATCCCATTAGCAGGATGATTTAAAACAGCAGCGGCCACCCCAGACTCTTCAATGACGCCATTTTTATAGAGTAAAGCCCCCACCCATCGCAAATCAATCGCATCTGGTTTCATTGCTCGACCACCCATAATAATTCCCCCATTGGCCGCATTGTCGGAAATGGTATCTTTTACCGTTCTTTTATAACCTGTCTCCGGATCTAATCTATAGGAACGAGCGGCAATTAGTTCTAATGCAGGAACTACATAGTCAGTGGCATTCAAGACCTCAAATATCGTTACATTAGGTCCGCTCAAATCTTTTTTTAATACAAAGGCTAATTCTACTTCTATTCTTGGATCTAAAAAATGAGAAGATTGAATGGTACTTCCATCTCCAAAAACCATATCATCTAACAAGAAGCCGAAATCAGATTCTGAAATATTCATAGCCCGTTGCATCACTCTGGAAGTTAATCCGATTTTATGGCCGATTATTTTTCTCCCTTCTTTTAGCTTAATTGCTTTCCAAGCGTTCTGAATAGCATAAGCATCTTCAATGGTCATATTCGGATGTTCTATCGTAACAGGTTTGATTTGCTGCCGATTCTTTTCCGCTTGATGATGTCGTTCTGCTTGCGCTTTAATCTGTTTTTTTGTTAAGGTGGTCATTGTCTAATTTGGATAAATTGATTTTCTATTCCGTTTTTCTATATTACATCCCACAGTACTCAGTTGCTAAAATATAGCTATTCAATAAAAGGAAAAACCTACAACACACAAAGTATAATAAATACCTACAAAAAGTATAACAACATATCTAAAATCAGTAACTACCTTTGTCGTTATACAACTAATTAGTTACCATCCAAATTATCCACCACTCATATACGCAGCTCATTATGTACGAAAAGAATAAAAAGATACTCGCTAAAGCA
>CALJIY010000338.1 GCA_937973945.1 uncultured Saprospiraceae bacterium
GTCTACCTTGTTAGAAATACATCCATCTAACTCCGTGACCGACGAATACGGTATTGTTTACATTGCCAAAGATTTGACACAAGAAGCAGCGGAACCAGAAGATACAGAAGAATTAGTTGTTAAAAAACTACCTTTTGAAGCGGCCTTGCAGATGGCCATGGATGGGCAGATTACAGATTCTATCTCGATAGCTGCGCTTTTTAAGGCTAAGCTATTGATGGATGCTGGGGAATTGTAAGAGTTTAAGTTTTTTGTCTACCGATTGGCCACTCCCAGGTCAGGGTCGTTTGGGTTTGGAAATCTTACATCATATATCATACATCATATATCATATATCTGCTAAGTAGGCAAACCTAGACGGATATATGATTTCTGATGTAAGATTTGCACACAACATCCCTCAAAAAAAATGGGGAGATACAAAGTAAAATCTTTGCACCTCCCCAATTCAGCGTTCAATATATCAAAAACGATAAACAGCAAGCCTAATTTAAACAGCCACCGCACCCAATTCCTCCTTCAACTTCTTAATATCTTCGGACTTTAAATAATCATCAAAAGATTTTAAAGAGTCAATCATGCCGTTTGGCGTAATTTCTATGATACGATTGGCTACTGTTTGAAGGATTTGATGATCGTGTGTTGTAAAGATCATATTGCCTGGAAACTCTTTCATGCCATTATTCAATGCTGTAATAGATTCCAAATCTAAGTGATTCGTGGGTTCATCCATTAAAAGGAAATTTGGATGTGCCAACATAATTTTTGACAACATACATCTCACCTTTTCTCCCCCTGATAAAACACTTGATTTTTTATAAATCTCCTCTCCAGAAAAGAACATTCTACCTAAGAAACCACGTATAAATTGCTCATCCTTATTCTCAGAATATTGTCTTAACCAATCCAGCAACTCTAAATCATTTTCTTTTGAGAAATACTCCTCATTTTCGTTCGGCAAGTAAGCAACTGTAATTGTTTGCCCCCATTCTATCGTCCCAGAAGTCGGCTTTAATTTGCCAGACAATACATCATAAAAAGCCGTCAATGCAGAAGAATCATTTCCTAATAAAGCAATCTTCTCCCCTCTATTTAGCGTTAGATCAACATCCCTGAACATGGTTTGTCCATTCTCTGCTACATAACTTAGCTTTGTTAGCTTTAGCATTTGATCCCCCGGTTCTCTTTCTGGCTTAAAATTGATATAAGGATATTTTCTACTAGAAGGTTGGATATCCTCTAAATTCAGTTTATCCAATGCCTTCTTACGAGAAGTTGCTTGCTTAGATTTAGAAGCATTCGCGCTAAAACGCTGAATAAATTCTAGCATTTCTTTTCGCTTCTGCTCTACCTTCTTATTTTTATTCGCCATTTGCTGTAGCATCAGCTGACTAGATTCATACCAGAAAGTATAGTTACCTGTAAAGACCTTCACCTTCTTAAAATCGATATCTACAATATGCGTACAAACCATATCTAAGAAATATCGATCATGCGAAATCACAATCACCATATTCGGAAAGTCCGCCAAGAAATCTGCTAACCAAGTTGCCGTCACCGCATCCAAATCGTTCGTAGGCTCATCTAATAACAAAATATCAGGGTTGCCAAATAAAGCCTGCGCCAAAAGCACTTTTACCTTTTCTGAGCCACTTAGCTCTTTCATTTCTTTATAATGCAGATCCTCCTTAATGCCCATATTACTCAATAGCACTGCCGCATCGGTTTCCGCATTCCATCCACCCATTTCTCCATAGGTCGTTTCCAGATCAGCAGCTCTTAATCCGTCAGCTTCCGTAGCATCTGGATTCATGTAGATAGCATCCTTTTCCAGCATGATAGCATACATCTCCTTATGTCCCATCATTACCGTATTCAGCACTATCTCTTCCTCATATTCAAAGTGATTTTGCTTTAGTATCGCCATTCGTTTACCTGGCTCAATGCTTACTGCTCCGAAGTTAGGGTCGATCTCTCCAGACAAAATCTTCATAAAGGTCGTTTTACCTGCCCCATTTGCCCCAATCACACCATAGCAATTCCCGTTCGTAAACTTTACATTTACCTCATCGAATAAGACTCTTTTGCCAAATTGCAATCCTAAATCGCTTACTGTTATCATGCTTACTATTTATTAGAAAGTAGGTATTTCTCTACTTCAGCCTAAAAAAGCGCAAAAGTACGTATTTATTAAGGAAATAGGTAATAAAATCTGAGCGAATAACTGATTTATAACATAACTTGTAGTTCCTATCCTCCACTTTTCCTATCGTATAGATGTAACGCGGATTGTTAATCCGTTTTTTCAATGAATAATTTGAGCGGATTGAGAATCCGCTTTACTTCGAGCGGATTGTCAATCTGCTTTACATACGATAGCATGAAATTCAATTTATTTCCACTTCTTTTCGTCTTGTCTCTACAGCTTACTGCTCAAGAATGCCTTCCCTTAGCGAGTACTAATAACTTGGCTAAAACCAATAGGCCATTGCATGAAATCATAGGGATCAATGCTGGTTATGAAATAGAACATTTCACTAAGACTAATAATTTCCCATTAGAAGAAGTTAGGGAATTGTGCAGCTTTATTCGTTTCTTTTATCAACAGGATAAGGACTATGATGGGATTGCTCCAAAAGATATTAGGCTCGGAGATAAAACCAATGCCGCCTTAATAGCGGATTCTCCACCAGGCTATTTGTGGGACAATTATATCAGAATCAAAAAGATAAAGGCGGCTGGTTTGAAAGTAGCGGTTGCTATAGAAATATCTGTAAGAAACTTTCCTGATAAATGGTGGCGTAAAGAAGAATTAGGCAATTCAACAGAAGAAATTCTTGCAACTGGTAAAGACTGGGCCTGTGCTTTTCTAAAAGTCTATGATCCTAAAGATGCTAATGGCACCTTTCCTGACACGGCTCCCATAGTAGATATATTAGAATTGGGGAACGAGCCTTGGGGGGATCCTGGCATTGTTGCCTACCAAGCCTATATTAAAGGAATTCTACAGGCTTTTGATGATTACTATGGTAACGACACCCCTCGCATAGTAATTGCAGGTGCAGCCTACCAAGCACATGAGTTAAAAGGCTCTACTTTTGGTAATGGTCATTTGGGGGATGCGGTTGGCATTATGATTGGTGGTCCAAATCAAGCAAAAGTGCGTTCCCATATAACAGAAGGTATCGGAGTACATAATTATAACTTTTCGGATTACAGAAAACTAGATGTTCACACCATTCGACAGCATCCAGAAGCAACGAATGGCGGATTTCATATTTATAAAAATATAGCTACTTGGGTGAATCAACATATGCCTGTCGGCAATCGAAAAGTCAATGCCACCGAATTTGGTTGGAATTCTGATGATGAACCCGGTCATATCTTTGAATGCCACAAAGTCAATCAATGGGGCGGCTGCCAGGAAGCAAATTTTGCGAATACGATAGCTTTAAGTATGCCCGGTTGTAATTACAACTATGGCAAGGGGGAATGCGGAAAAGCGGTCAAAACAGGTATCGGTAGAACAGCACAAGCTGCCTATATTATTCGCTCGATCTTACTCTTGCATAGCTGGGGGGCTAATCAGGCAGTCATCTATAATTTAATGGATGATTGGACAAATGGTGCTTACTATTCCAATGGTTTAGTCGATACCAATGTCCCTACCAATGTCTCCGAACTAAAAACGATGTTTATTCGTCCAAAAGAGAAAAAGGAAGCTTGGTACGCTTTGCTGAAAATGAATCAATTATTAGGCGATCAGTATTTTTTAGGTGCCTATGGCGCTGCTAAGGATAAGGGCTCTTTTGTTCTCATTTACGGTGACGCAAACGGCAAACCTAAAAACATGGTGGCATGGCATGCCGTTGATCTTAGTAAACTAAAATTCGGGAAAAAGAATATGCGTAATAGTTCCGCCAATATTACAATCGTAGAGAACCAAGTCATTCCTTTGGATATCGCAACTTTAGACTGTCCTTCCAGTATCCAAATTGATCTTAATAGAAAGGCAACTTATTTAGATGGTAGGAACCCAAGCTATAGCCGACCAAGTACAGAACTTTATCGAAATGGGAAACTATGGATTTCTGCAATACCTGTTGTTATCCCCTTAAAATAAATTAGATTTACACTACTAGACATTTTGAAGAGCAGAGAATAGAGAGCAGAGAATAGAGACAGCTTTCGTTTAAAAAATGACGGAATTTCGTTGATTCTTCGAACGAAATACGTCTCTACTCTCTCTTCTCTGCTCTCTGTTCTAAACAATGTCTAATAGTGTACTCTTACTTACAATTGTCGAATAACGACATCACCATGATGTGTATTAAATAGGAACTCTGCCCCTCCATTGCCAATTTTCCCATACATCCATCCGCCTATTTTGATTTGCCTACGTCCTGTATTTGAAGTAGTCCGTTCTGGTACATTTTTTAATTCTAATTCAAAATCTGTATAGACATCCCCTTGCACTGTCTTGATCTTAGTATCACACTTAACCGAGGATGGAAGTGTAATATCCACATCACCATGATAAGTACTAAATGCCATAGGAACACTAGCTATTACAGAAACCAAGCTAGCCGTAATTGCTCCATGATGGGTATCTGCAATAACAGAACCGCCAATGTCTTCCATCGTTATTTTTCCATGATGGGCCGTAATTTCATGATCTCCTATTACCTCCTTTACTAGGATACTTCCATTGTGGTGTGTCTTTAACTGTAGAGAAAAATTTGTAGGTACCTTAATCACTAAATCTGATCGTTGATTATGACTACCTTTTACAAAAACAGTATTATTGTGTTCTTCAATTTCTAGACTGATGTGGTTTGTAGAAAGTTTCTTCAATCCTTTTTTTGATCCTCCTTTTTGTTCTAATTTACCGTCCTCTCCCCAGCTCCAAATTTGATCTTTTTGATTAGTTTCTTTCTCCACAAATTGTACGATTACTTCTTTGCCATTATGTCCTTCTACTTGTAGGGTCCCATTATGCAAATCAACTACTAATTTACCTGTTCTGTTTGGCTGACTGAGTTCTATATCATAAGTATCTATAACCTTATTTTGGGCTAATCCTACTTTGTAAGAATGAGATATAATAAAAACTAGTATTGATATTTTGATTATTGACTTCATGTTTTTTTATGCTTTTCGATTACTTTAAAATATAGATACTCCCGTGATAGGTCTTTAAATCTAATTTGGGTCCTCCATTACCAATTCGAAGATTCGTACCACCTTCCACTTTATATTTTGTACCTTTTTTGCTTTTTGATAAACTTGTTGGCAGCGAGGAAGCCTCATAATCGAAATCCGTATAAAAGTTTCCATGTTTGGTTTTCAAACTGAAATCCCCTGAAAGATCACGAGGATACGTGACCTCTATATCTCCATGATGCGTGCTAAAATTAGTATCTCTAGTTGGAGTTTGAGTCATGCTCGCTCTAATTTTTCCATGATGGGTATAAGCACTGACATTTCCACCAATAGCTTGCAGGTTAATCTCCCCGTGATGATTCTGTGCTAAAACATCAGCATTTATATTTGTAACGGATAAATCTTCTTTATGCGTACTAACGAATAAAGGAACAAAATTAGGTACTTGCAATTCAATTTCCATTTCAAATTTTTGTTGATAATGAATTTTTCGTTGATTCCAGTTTTCTTGTTTGGAATTATAATGGGCCTCCCCATTTTCATTTATTTCCAATCGATAATCTGGATGGCGCACAAAGAAGATTAAAGTACCTTCTGAAAATATACTATCTAAATAAATCTCCTCTTTCGCTTTGTTTAACTGCGTTCGACTAGCGCTTTCAATCCTTCTTTTAACGGTCAATGTCGCTTTACGTCCACTTGTGCCAGTTACCTTTACCTCTCCATATTTGTTATGCAAGCGCAAGGCATCTAGATTATTGACATCAAACGTAAAGGTTTGTTCATCACTAAAAGATTGAGCAGTCAGTGTCTGTGATATGCAACTTAATAAAAGTAAGCTTATGATTATGTTTTTCATATTTTTAATTATAACAGGGTGAAAGAATGCTGGTTTAATGATGGCTATATGAGCGTCTTTTTAACCAACTTCTTTATAATAAAATTTTCAAGGATTCTTCTAATTGCATTTTAACATCTAGCTCCACATCACCAGATTCTAATAATTCCTTCCAAGCATCCGCCGAACGCTTTTCTTCTAATTGGATCATCACCTCCGCTAACTCCAACTGTACCAAGGAGGAACTTTGCTTCGGAATAGCTCGAATTAATATCTCCATTACAGCAGGATCGTCTGCAAAATGGACCAAACTCTCAATAGCACTCAGCCTAACATTAATATTGGAGTCATTACACAATGCCGTATTAAGGGCTTGTAAAATCTTAGCATTGGGATTATCCATTTGTCGAACGAGCTGTATATTTTTCATCCTGCTTGTAGCGGATAAAGAGCGAGTGGCATTTATATTTTTGTTTTCCTTTAATACCGAAATTTCTTGTGCCAACAAATCAATTTGTGCTTGTTGAGGATTTGCTTGAAATAGCTGTCCCCCTAAAAATCCAAGTAATAATAGACACAGGCTAAATGCCCAATTAAAAGAGGTGCCTAATTCTTGATTCCTTCCAAATAAATTAGACCAAAAATGCTTGCTCGATTGCTTCTTTTGTTGACTATATTTTTCTAACTCTTTGTAGAATTTAGCACTCATTTCCGGACGAGGTTCAGGTTGTTGAATAGTCGCTAAATCCAGCCATAAATCAAAATTATCTCTTAATGGCTGCTCACAATTAGGATACTTTTGAATCAAATGATTTAGATTCCGGTCCCCAAAATCTGATTCTTCCATTTGGCTAAACAACAAATCAAGTGCTTCTTGGCACTTATTACTTTCTTTATTCATTATTAAGCTATTGAATGTGTTTTAGAATTTCTCGCATTTCTAGGAGACCTCGCTGTATTCTCGATTTTACAGCACTCTCCTTACATCCAGCGATTTCTGCGATTTCTCGATATTTTAAACCTTGGTACCGACTCAATATGATGGCTTCTTTTTTCTCTGGACTCAATTGGTTCAATGCTTTATTTAGTAGTTCTTTTCGTTCTTCCTTTTCTAGGATCTCTCCTGGCTCTATTTCTAAGGAGGGATCATTATCCAAATTTGTCAACTCATACGACCCACGTAAAGGATCTCTTTTGTTGTAATCGTTAATCTGTTCATTTCGAGCAATTGTAAAAAGCCAATAAACAAATTTGCTGGTCCCTGCAAATTGATGACTATTCTTTAAAACTTTAAAAAATACCGTATGCACCAAATCTTCACTTTTTAATCTATCGCCAGTACATTTTAAAAAATAGGCATATAAATCCTTGTGATATCGCTCATAGAGCAAACTCATTCGGCTATGATCGCCTTCTTGTACTCGTTTAATCAGGTATTCATCACTAAGGATATCCAAAGTTTGTTGGTTTTTATGATTTTGAATTGCGTATTAGTGTGCGTCTATTAAGGAAGACCATAAGGAATAGGAATAGTTGCAGGGGGCCTATTTTTATTTTTAAAAATCTTCTTACCTTCATCCCATGATCTATGTTCAAATACTAATAATCTTCCTATTTCCTTACCTAGCCAAGATCATTTCTCAAAAAACAGTTTCTTGGCTAAGTCCAGTCGTCTTGTGTTATCTAATGGGCATATTATTAGCCAATTGGCAAGGCTTCCTAATCAATCATGCTATAGCAGATTATGCGACACAAGGGACGATCTTATTAGCTCTGCCTTTTCTGCTCTACTCCACCAACTTATCAAGTGGGGTCTTTAAAGAATTTAAAATCGCTTTATTAGCCTTTTTGCTCTGCATTTTTAGTGGCTTATTAGGTACGATTGTTACTGCTTGGCTGCTACATGGGACTTATGAGAATGCGCCCATATTAGCTGGAATGATCGCTGCTATTTTCTCAGGAGGCATCCCCAATATGCAGGCGGTTGGAATGGCCTTAGCGGCAGATAAAGAGACTATTGTATTAATGAATACGGCAGATGTTTTCGTTGGAGGTATCTTTCTTGTTTTTTTAACTTCTATTGCTCACACAGTAATGGGATTATTTTTGAATATTTACAATGAAGGAAATCTACAAATGAGTAAAAATAATTTAGATAGTAACAATTCTTTCCATTTACTCGATTTTAGTAAAGGGCTTTTGCTCACCATAGGTATTATCGGTCTGTCTGTGGGCATGAGTTTTCTTTTCTTTCAAGAATTGGCCGCTACTTTTATCATTTTGGCTATTACTACTTTCAGTCTATTGGTAACTACATTAGACTGGGTAAAAGATTTGAATGGCACTTTTGAAATTGGCGATTATCTATTACTGATGTTTTGTGTAGCGGTGGGTATGCTCGCTAATTTCGATAGTGTATTGACAAGTGGTATGGGCGTGGTTCTCTTTCTAGCTATTGCTTGGGGCATTACCGTATTCTTACATTGGTTTCTTTGTTATCTATTCAAAATAGATCGGGATACGGCTATAGTGACGCAGACGGCTGCGATCTACGGACCTGTATTTATTGGACAGATAGCCAGTACCATTGACAATCGCCGATTGGTCTTTCCCGGCATTGCTTTAGGCTTGCTTGGTATTGCTATGGGGAATTATGTTGGGGTGTTTGTGTATTGGGTGGTGAGTTT
>CALJIY010000339.1 GCA_937973945.1 uncultured Saprospiraceae bacterium
TATATGAGCCCAGAAAGCATGCACTTCGTTTTTCTTTTTGGCGCAGCTCTATTATCGATAGCGATTGCTGCTGTTTTTGGCTTTCTTACAAAAGATAGAATCGCTCGAATTGGACTTTGCCTTTCTTTTATTTGTTATAACGGACTTGCAGCTTATGCCTGTTACAAAGGCTTGACGCTAACAGAGAATTTTCAATTAGGACTTACCGTACATAGTGTTTTATTGGTGCTTTTCATAATTATGCTTGGGTTACTTATTAAGGAAAGGAATTAAGAGAAGTGAGAAGCTTTTCTAAGGCCTCTTTTAGGAGAAAAGAGTCTCTTTAATTAGACTACTCAGCATAATAAAATTACCTTTAGGGGATACCTGTCTTGTAAGCTAAATATCTATTTAAATCAGTTCAATGAAGTTCATCAATAGTTGGAGTAAAATAATGAGTGTTGGTCTATTATTTTTCTTGTTCGCTTGTAATAGCGTTAAACAAGTTAATAATCTCCCTACAACTTTAAGTGAAGAGGAAATCATTGTAAAAGCGAAGGAGATTCATCTACGTACACTCGTATTAGATACGCATGCAGATATAGCGATGCCTACTACCTCGCCTATTTATTTAAGCACAGATGGTAAATCAAAAGTGGATGTAGCCAAATTGAAAAGTGGTGGAACAAATGCGGTACTACTGACCTTAGCCGTTCCGCCAGGTCCACGTACCCCAACAGGTGATTCAGAAGGTAGGATGGCAATGAATGAACAATTGGCATTTGTAAAGAATAAAGTTAAAAATAATGCTGACCTAACCATTGCCAAGAACAGTACACAAATAACTAGTGCTTTTCAAAATAATAAAACGGCTATTATCTTAGGTTTTCAAAATGCTAGGGCCTTACAAAAAGATATAAATGCAATTGATTCTTTTTATCAGGAAGGGGTACGAGTTTTTGGATTTAATCATATCGGACATAATGACTTTGCCGATTCCTCTCGTCCATTTTTTGATGGCGCAACAGGGAAGTACGAAGCAAAAAAAGAACATGGCGGCCTATCTAATTTAGGGAAGGCTGCGCTTAAAAGAGTCAACCAATTAGGAGGTATCGTAGATGTATCTCAATTATCGAAACCAGCCACGCTTCAAGCGGTTCAATTATCTGAGGCACCTGTAATTGCCAGTCATTCTAATGTGCGAGCTATTTCTAATGTCAGTCGAAATTTGTCGGATGAAGAAATTGATTTAATTGCAAAAAAGGGAGGATTGATTTGTGTCTCTCCTTTTAGAGCTTATTTATTAGATTATTCAGATCCAGCCTTTCTAGAGCGCATTAAATCCGTTCGACGGAATGCAGGTATTAGTGAAGAATATTCCTATCCATTTGAATTATATTGGGAGATAAAGGCTCCTGCTGAAAAAATGGCTTTCCTACAAGCTATGAGTGAGACGCTCGGTCCAGCTTTTGTTAAAGATCTAGTTCGTCATATTGATTATTTAGTGGAGAGAGTCGGGATTGATCATGTGGGCATTGGAAGTGATTTTAATCATGGAGGTGGCATAGAGGGATATGCGGATGCGGCCGATGCGCTAAACGTTACCCTTGCTTTAGTCCAAAAAGGATATTCAGAGAAAGACATCCAACGAATTTGGAGCGGTAATTTTTTGAGGGTGATGAAAGAAGTGGAACACCATAAATGAGCAACAATGAATTGGAAGTATTTTAAAATTGCCATAGCACTAGTTCTACTGCTTCTTGTATTAATTCCTACTTATAGGTATTTCAGTTCTATAGATTGGACTAACAAACATAGTGCTAAAATAGCTGCACTTTCAGTATTGAGTCAGACGGATAACACAGGATCATTTCGATTACGAGTAAGGGATTTTGAATTTCTTGTTCGAGTGGCTGGTCTTCAAAATGATGGACCTGCAGCCATCTTATTACACGGTTTTCCGGAATCCTCTATTATGTGGGAAGACTTATTAGGCAAAGCAGCGGCAGCTGGTTATAGGGTCGTTGCTTTTGATCAAAGAGGATATAGTCCTGGTGCTAGACCACTTGGTGTGTCCAATTATGAACTAGATCATTTGACAGCAGATGTAATGGCTGTTGCTAATGAAGTAGGCTTTGATCGATTTCATTTAGTCGGTCACGATTGGGGAGCAGTGGTTGGATGGAATGTGGTAATGGAACAAGAGGAAAGGGTAGAGACCTGGACAGCACTCTCTATTCCGCATATTGGTGTTTTCTTTGATGCGGTCCAGAATCATACGGAGCAAAAGGAAAGAAGTGGATACTTCAAAATATTACAACTGCCAATATTACCTGAATATAAATTTATTGCCAATCATCAAGATTACTTCAAAAAAAGCATGGCAAGTTCTCGAGAAAACTATTTAGCAGAATATCTTTCCTTGCAAGCAGAGTGGGGCGCTTGTACGGCTATGCTCAATTGGTATCGAGCGATGGACGTCCCCAAAATTGTTGCCAATAAAAAGTATGAAAGAGTAGTGAAGCGTCCAAGCTTATTTATTTGGGGAAAAGAAGATCGGGTGATTGCTCCGGAGATTATCCCTCAACAAAAAGCATGGATTGATGCTCCTTATAAAGAGCTTGCTTTAGCGACGGGTCATGGGATTATACAAACAAAACCAGATACGGTGATTCAAGAGATTCTAGCTCATTTTAAACAAGGGAAACTGTAATCATTTCTAGCTATTGATTTTCTCTTTTAACAATTGAATAAATTGTTTGGGCTGCTCCAAGTCAGGGAAGTGTCCACAACCTTCAAATGGAATGACATCTGCTTTAGCATGGTATTGTAGAATGCTTTCAAAGTCAGTGCCTTTATGCGTAAAATCTTTTGTTCCATAGACTAAAGTCAAAGGGATCTTCGAATCAATACTTAAATCCACATTCATTTCAAGAGAAAGTCCTTGCGTTAAACTACATAAACAAAAAGTCCCACCATGTTTAATTCCTTCCAAAGCGACCGTTTGATATGGGGTACGATCTATTCCTTTTGGGAGCGCATAATCATACCATCCTTTAGCAAATTTGGTTTCTACAAATGGCATGACTAACTGACTAACGTATGGTTTCTTTAAGTAATTAGGTACTATTCGTTTTGTCCACTTTTTCATTTCACCTAAAGAAGGCGTTTGTATGACAATTAACTGATTCACCTTTTCGGGGTGGGCTTGGGTAAAGGCAAGTCCATAAAATCCACCTGCACAAGGGAATACCAAATTGACCCTATATAATCGAAGTAGATCTAAAACTTCTAGAATCAATTGATTCGTTTTCTTAAAGGAATAATCATAGTCCCCATTATGAGTAGAAAAGCCAAAACCTGGTAAATCAAAAATGACCACCCTAAATGATTTTCTAAGTTGCTCCAATAAAGGAAAATAATGCTCAATAATATTGGGGCCATCAGGAATGATCACAATAGTTTCTTTTCCTTGCTTAGTATCTAATAGCCTAATCGTGCCTATTGATACTTTTAGCAGCTGGATAGCAGAATGGGTAGCATGTTTTGTTGGCGTTCCTTTTAAGTTAAATCGGAATGCGTCTATACTAAATTGTTTACTCATTTTTAGGTCTTATGTGCTAGTACGTACTTGGACAAAATAATAAATAAACACATAGGTACATAGTATACATAGACTATGTGTTCTATGTGCCTATGTGTTTAGATAAAGAATCTAATGGTGTTCTTAATTTTGTCCTACTACTTAATCAAATTATTTAATAAATCATCAATTTGTGCTTTCACTTGGAATGGGTTGTCTTGAAACAATTCTTTTAAATGGAGTTGCACTTCATCGCAGGCTTCCTCTACTTGATGCGATACCACATGACTAATTTTGTGGGTAAAATCGGTATTGAACTTTAACTCTGTTTTGTCCACAATCCCCTGTTGAATAAATTGACGTGTTTTTTTTGGACATCGACAAGGGTTTTTTGGATCTACAAGACCGCAACGTCCTGATACATAACTCAATAAATCCGCCTTTGCTCGATGCAGTTTGATTCTATAATTACCAGGGGATATATCAAAAAGTTGAGCACCCAATTGATGATCTGCGCCAAATACGTCGCCTATCACATATAAAAGTCGTTGTTCTCTAGTCAAACACATGAGCATAGCGGTAGAGCATAAAATTCGGACTTCTTCAATGAGTTCTTCATCTACTTTTTCTGCGGGTGTGGTCACCTTTTGATGAGTCGACATATACTTTTGGTTCATCAACAACTTTTCCATTTTCTGTTTTGGCGTATTTAGAAAATGATTAACAGCAATCCGATATACCCAAGTCCTAAATTGGCTCCTCCCTTGGAATGTTTTTAAATTTGTAATTACCTTAATTAATACTTCTTGGGTGGCATCTAAGGCATCATCATGGTCTAAAAACATACGTAAGGAAATATTGAAAATATAATCTTGATGTCGCTTGATGAGCTGTGTTAATGCTTTTTTATCACCCTGTAAACTTTTGGTGACCAATTGATGATCTAAAGTATGGTCGTATTTA
>CALJIY010000340.1 GCA_937973945.1 uncultured Saprospiraceae bacterium
TCTAAATCAAAAGGGAGTAAAGTTTGTACGTCAATTAACTCAACACTTATACCTACTCTTTCTAATAATTTAATTCCTTCTGCTGCAATTCTTACACAGGAACCATAAGTAACAATTGTAATATCATCTCCTTCTTGTAGGATCTCAGGCACGCCCAAAGGAACCGTATAGGTGCCGATATTACTAGGTAATTTTTCTTTTAAACGATACCCATTCAAGCACTCCACTAGGATAGCAGGATCATCAGATTGTAGCATGGTATTATACAAACCAGCAGCTTGTGTAAAATTCCTAGGAACTAAAAGATAGATACCTCTCACGGCATTCAGAATCATACCCATTGGCGAACCAGAATGCCAAATACCTTCCAATCTATGTCCTCTAGTTCTAATAATAGCAGGGGCTTTGGATTGGCCATTGGATCGATATCTAAGGGTAGCTAGATCATCCGTAAGCGGCTGCAATCCATAGATTAAATAATCTAAATACTGAATATCTGCAATAGGACGTAAGCCCCTAGCAGCCATACCTATAGCTTGACCGACGATGGTCGATTCTCGGATACCCACATCGAAGACTCGATCTTCTCCATATTTTTTTTGCATTCCTGCAAAACCTTGATTGACATCCCCGATCTTTCCCACATCTTCTCCAAATGCATATAGATTGTCATGTTGCGCTAGTGCTTTATCAAAAAAGGCATTGATAATTTCAAAGCCATTTTTATTAGGCGCATTTTCTGCATAGGTCGGTGGAATGACGGGTACATTTAATGCGGATTCAGACCCTTCACTATATAAGTGCGTGTGATATCGTTCGTGTGCAAGTTGCCCTTTTTCCTTGAGCCAATTATCTAATTCTAGTATACCTTGGGTCGTTTCGCCCATGGTTGCATATCGAATCTTTCTCGCATTTCTCACGAGATCACTCATGACTGGACGTTGCTCTTGTTTTAGCTCTTGGTAAATATCGTTGACCGCTTCTCTGTTTTTTGTTTCTGCAAATACCTTTGTATAGATTTGTTGTAATGCTCTATAATCGGCTTTGTTTCTATTATTGTAAGCATTCCAAGCACGATCTCTAGAAGCTTTTGCTTCCTTTTGTGCATTCTGTATAATTAAGTCTATTTCTTTTTGGCTAGCGATCCCCTCCTTTATCATCCATTCGCCCATCTTTTTATTACAATCTACGTCCTTTTCCCATTGTAACCGCTCTTTAGATTTGTAGCGTTCATGAGAACCAGAAGTGGAGTGGCCTTGTGGTTGTGTGCATTCTTGCACATGAAATAATACAGGCGTGTGGGTTTCTCTAGTTTTCTTAATACCTCGCTCAAAGGTTTCACAGAGGTTTTTATAATCCCATGCTTTTAAGGTATAGATGTCCATACCTTCCCCTTTTTCATTCACTCTAAATCCTTCTAATATTTCAGATATATTTTGTTTGGTCGTCTGATATTTGGCAGGTACAGAAATTCCATAGCCATCATCCCATACAAAAATAGCTAAAGGCACTTGCATCACACAAGCAGCATTTACGGTTTCAAAGAAAACGCCTTCCGAAGTACTGGCATCACCAATTGTACAAAAGACGACTTCATTACCATTATTTGAAAACTGGGTTTCTCGATTATTAGAACGGTATTTCTGAGAGGCCAATGCCATGCCTAATCCTCTAGCAAAAGAGCCGGCAGTAGAAGAGACGCCAGAGGTTGCATTGTATAAGTCCTTATGATTGGTCCAATTGCCTTGTTGATCAATTAATTTAGAGCCAAAATGATTGACCATTTGACGGCCTCCGCAGAAAGGATCGTTGACGGTGTCTGCATATAAGCTAGCAAAGTAATCTTCTGGCTTCCCCATCCCCGTATGAAACATGAAGGTTTGATCTCTATAGTATCCTGCCCAAAAGTCCCCTTTCTGGAAAACTTTTGCCATCGCAATTTGTGGCAATTCTTTACCATCCGCCGTTACAGCGAATTTAGCTTTGCCATTTAATACCTCTTTTCTAGCCAAATAACTTACTTCTCTGCAAAGACAAGCTAATTGAAAATCGTAAATAACGCTTTTCTGATAAGCCGTTTTAGGAGATTGTAAAATGGAAGCGGATTCTATGAGTTGATTCCCTATCATAAATTGGCTTTAATTATGGGGAGATACAGAAAGAAATATTTCGTGTATTTTCTGAATTACTAATACTTCTCGCTGGAGAAATCTGAATTCTGGTGCAAAAGTAATACAAAGGGAGGCTATAAAAGTTGATTATTGGAGTATAATTTGTATAAAGATAGTGGGGAATGTCCTAATTTAAAAGCAACAATTATTCCTTTTTAAATATAATTAAGTTTTTTTTGTGCAAATATTATTTCATTAAAAGGTAATATTTTAAGAAAATATTCCGTTATATTTCAGTAGACATAACTTTTGCAAAATAAAGTAGCGGTTTTTAATATAATCGCTCAGCTTTAATTCCAATCCCCAACTATCAAGTTAACGTTACATTAACAAGCAAATTTAGTAGACAACTTTCATCTTGTAGTAATAATCTATAAATTTGTATGACCCCATTATTCAAGATTAAAATAAATTAAAATATTTCAACATGAAAAAATTAATAGCATTTGCCTTATTTCTTTCTTTAGGTTTAAGTTTTTCTTACGCTCAAGAGAAGGTTACTCCAAAAATGGATAAGGCAGCAGAAGCTGCTCCAGCAGAATTAGCTGCTCCAGGTCCACAGATGACTTTTGAATCAACAGAAGTTGATTATGGTCTAATTCTGGAAGATTCTGATCCATTTCGTTACTTTAAGTTTACGAATACAGGAGATGAGCCTTTAGTGATAAAGCATGCGAAAGGTAGCTGTGGTTGTACCGTTCCTACTTATCCAAAAGAGCCAATCTTACCAGGAGAAGCTGCGGAAATCAAGGTTCGTTATGCTACTAACCGTATCGGTCCATTCACGAAGACGATTACTTTAACGACTAATGAAGCGGCAGATACTAAAGTATTACGAATTAAAGGTAAAGTAGAAAAGAAAGCAGCAGAGCCAGAAGCGATTCCTTCTGCTGAGCCTAGTATATTAGGAGGTGGTGGTGGATTTTAATTAAATCTATTTCCATTTAAAAAAGCCCTGAGATGTATGTCTCAGGGCTTTTTTAGTTTTAGGACGTGAATAGAAGGCAGCAGTCAGATCGTTTCCTTTGGGACTGTCAGAGGTCAGACGCATGATGTTGACCACATGGCGCTTCTGACAGCGCAGCGTGTAAATTCTCAATGAGAAATGATGAATGAGAAATGATGAATCCACTAAACGTCAAAAATCCAGTATTTACGTCCTGTTGGTTATTCATCATTCATCATTTTTAATTCATCATTGAGAACTTACCTCAGCGATCTAAATGTTCCTGATAATCAATTGTTTATTGCTATTCCTGCCAATGCTTTCTTTTCGAAATTATTTTCTTTTCCGTAAAAAAGCATTTATCTTGCTTCTCGAAGCGGCAGAAATTACTTTTTAACTGACTTAGACCTGCGACTTCTTAAAGAAGTTTTTTAAAAATGAATTGATGCATCATTTGCAAGCCATTGATTCCTAGATAATTCAGCTTTTTTTATTCTCGTAGCTAAGGCTACGAAAACAAAAAAGAGCTTCGTCCTAGAAATCAAGCACTTACAACTGATTGCAGAATACATTCTTAAACAACTTCAAATTGAACCTACGAGAAAAATGAATAAATGTATGTCTATTGTCAACCTAGACAATAAAACCTTTCGTTCTGTATCTAATACAGGGAATGGGGAGGTGGATATGGAAACGCTATTCCACTATACGCAAGATGGTAATATGATTAGTGCTAGTTACAGCGGAGGGGGCATTCGAGAAGGCAACTTAATCGGTCAAATGGATCAAGAAGGCGTTCTGTCTTTTGCTTACCAACATTTTAATATAGATAACGAATTTAGATCGGGTAGATGTGTTTCTAAACCAGAGAGAATGGCTAATGGTAAACTTCGTTACCATGAGTCCTGGGAATGGACGAATGGTTTGGAAGGGAAGGGAGATTCTATTATTGAGGAGATATAATTGTTTGTAGTATTGATTTTGCCCTGTGTAAGGCAGGGGGATGGGTTCTGAAAATCATAAATCATAGTTCATAAATCATATATCTGCTTATTAGGCGAAATTAGACGGATTTATGATGTATGATTTAAGATATATGATGTAAGATTTTCTCACATGGTCCACAGCTAGACACGAAATCTCCCCCATGTAAAGCTGAAACTAGGTCTACCTATTTCTAAAATGTGTTAAATCCAGAAAATTTATAAGGGTATTACAGAACTAAAATAGTCTTGTAATTGATATCTATTCGTACAATTCTCCAGACCCCAATTTATGCAAACTGTCCGACTGTGTTCATTCGTTTTTTTGTTCCTTTTATTGGCACAAAACCTATTTGCCAATGGAATAAAAGGCACCATTAGCGATGGCAATGGCAATCCTTTGCCCTTTGCCACCATATTTGTAAAAGAAATAGGAACGGGTACTAGTTCTAATGCGAACGGCGATTTTTCTTACCGCTTACCCAATGGACGTTATACCATTACTTTTCAATATATAGGATATGAGTCTTTGGTGAAGGAAGTAACCGTAGCGAATGCTTTTGTAGAATTAGCTATTCAATTAAAAGACCAAACTTATGAACTGAAAACAGTAGAAGTAACTGTTGGTGGTAGAGATCCTGCCTATATCATTATGCGCAAAGCCATTGCGAAAGCCCCTTTTCATTTAAATCAATTAGATCGCTATACGGCGGAAGTGTACACCAAAGGTTCTGGTAGATTAAAAAAGTCTCCTTTTTTATTACGGAAAATGATGGAAAAAGAAGGCATAGATTCCACATTCGCTTTTGTGAGTGAATCCGTCAGTGAGGTGACTTACGAACGACCTAACTATTTTAAAGAAAAAATTATCTCTGTTTTTACTACAGGGGACGATCAAGATTCTAGCCCTAATGGATATATCAATGCTAGTTTCTATAACCCCACAGTAGCAGAAGTCATCTCTCCACTATCACCGAAAGCCTTCGCTTATTATAATTTTACGTATGAAGGATTCTTTATGGATAGGGGGCAAGAAATTGATAAAATCAAAATCACCCCAAAAAGCAAAGGAGAAAATGTAGCTACGGGATATATTAACATTATAGATGGAGATTGGAATATTCATAGCTTGGATATAGAAGTTCAGAAAGTAGTACCTGCCAATACGCTTTTACAAATTAAGCAAATCTATGCGCCTATACAAGAAAAAGTATGGCTTCCCGTTACCCATCAAATTGATGGAAGGATCAAGTTTTTTGGATTCAATTTTGAGTTTGGCTATTTAGCCACGGTGAGCAATTATCAGATTGAATTAAATCCAGATTTGGATTATGAAGTAGCCGTCATTGATGAAAAACTCGAAGCCGAAGAAGCGGAAAGTATTCAACAGCAAAAAAATCAAAATTATCAGGAAATAGAAGAACGGCTACAAAGTGAGAAAAAAGTTACAAGAAAGGAATTGCGAAAGTTATTAAAGGAATACGAAAAACAAGAGCAAGCCCAACAAGAAGAACCAGAAGTGGTCAGTATACAACAATATGAAGTGGATAGTAATGCCTATAAGAGAGATTCTATTTATTGGGAAAAAATAAGACCTATTCCTTTAAGTGAATTGGAAGTAAGAGGCTATGAAGTAATGGATAGCCTTAACACGGTAGAAGAGGAAAAAGAGGACCAAGAAACGGAAGACAATGTAACTGTTTCTGTGGGGTCTGATGGTAGTTCTATTAGTAAAAAGAAAGATAAATTTAGTTTGACAGATTTGGTACTGGGAGGTAAATATGGGAAAAAAGGGCAAACTCAATTCTATATCAAACCATTGGTTAATACGATCCAATTTAATACAGTTGATGGGTACAATTTTGAGTATGGAATAGGCTTAGAACGTAGAGATACTTTAAGCAGGCGCTTCTTTATAGAAGGGACTGCTCGATATGGTTTTGCTAGAGAAAAAGTAAACTATTGGGGCGCCCTAGGATATGATTTTGGGGGAAAACTTCAGAAAAGGCAATTGAGAATTTCTGCAGGTAATCGGGTTGCTCAATATAATTCGAATGAACCAATTCATCCATTAGTAAATACCTTCACCACTTTATTTTTAGAGCGGAACTATATGAAGCTCTATGAAAAGGATTTTGCTAAACTTAGCTACTTGCATCAGGTGAGATCCAATACCACCTTTGAATTAGGTGCGGAATGGGCCAAACGAAAAACCTTAGCTAATTTTTCTACCCACCATTGGTTTGATAAAGAAGATAGAAACTATACGAATAATATTCCCAATAGCTTAGAGACAGATGCCAATTTTGAGCCCCACGAAGCTTTTATAGCGCATTTAAATATTAGAACAAGACCTTGGCAAAAATACCGTATTCGAAATGGAAGAAAGATTGCTATTCAAAATACCTCGCCTTTATTATCTTTTGCGATGAGACAGGGGATCAAAGGGGTAGGGGAGAGCAGTACTAATTTTACGCACGTTGAGCTAGGGGCACAGCATCATTTTCGCTTGGGGATAAAAGGCAAAGTAGATGTAAAAGCAACTATCGGATTCTTTGCCAATCAAGAAAATATGCAGTTTCCTGATTACCAACATTTCTTAGCCAATCAAACCCCCTTTGTAACGACTGATCCAGTCGGTAGTTTCCGACTATTAGATTACTATAAACATAGCACTATTGATGCCTATGTCAATGCGCATATGCATTATCAATTTCGAAAGTTTCTAGCTTCCCAAATCTTAGAAGTGCAATTATTAGGTATCAAAGAGAATATCTTTATTAACTATCTAGGAACAGAAACCTCTGAGCATTACTTTGAAACAGGCTATAGCTTAGATAATATTTTTAGGATCTTTAGGCTGGAGTTTGTTACTTCTTTCCAGGATTGGAAATATCAAGATTTTGGTGTGCGGATAGGAATTGCTACAAATTTGAATAATTTGTTTAATTAGAATGGAGAATTGAGAAAGATTTTGTTTATAAAAGACAAAATCATGTAATTTTTTAAACGAAATCTATCTCTATTCTCTGCTCTCGCTTCTCTGTTCTTGTAAAATCTTAGACACTAACCAGAGCAGTATCTTTAATAATTAACTGCTTTCTATTAGGGCCAGTAGAGACAATAGAAATAGGCACTTCCAATAAAGTCTCTAGCCGATGTACATAGCTTTTAGCCGTTAATGGCAAATCATCAAAAGAAGTAGTCTTCGTCAAATCTTGCTGCCATCCAGTATGCTCTTCATAGACTGGTGTAATAGATTGATCGCAAAGGTCGAACGGTAATTCATTAGTCGTTGCACCATTTACTTGATATTGAGCACCAATCTGTAGGGACTCAAATTTATCTAAAATATCAATTTTGGTAATCACTAATTGAGTGACGCCGTTGAGCATAATAGTATAGCGTAATTGCGGAATATCGATCCATCCACATCTTCTTGGTCGACCAGTCGTTGCCCCAAATTCTTGCCCTTCTTTTCTTAAAAACTCCCCAACTTCTCCGTGTAGCTCTGTTGGAAAAGGGCCACTTCCAACTCTAGTACAATAAGCCTTCGTAATGCCAATGACTTCGCCTATTTGAGTAGGTGCGATCCCTAGACCCGTACAAACACCAGCAGTAATCGTATTAGAAGAAGTGACAAAAGGATAGGTACCAAAATCTATATCTAACATAGAACCTTGCGCTCCTTCTGCCAAGACTTTTTTACCTGCTTTGATGGCATTATTGATATAATATTCTCCATCTACAAAAGGAAGTGCTTTCAAGGTTTCTAAACTTTCAAACCACTGCGCCTCTTCCTTAGCTAAATCAAAGTCAATAGCAGGGTATAACTTTAGTAAGCCTAAATGTTTTGCCTTTAATGCTTCGTATTTCTGTTTAAAGTTAGCAGTCGTAATATCTCCTACTCTTAGTCCATTCCGCCCTGTTTTATCCATATAGGTTGGACCAATTCCTTTTAGGGTACTACCAATTTTAGATTTCCCCTTAGCAGCTTCAGTGGCTGCATCTAAATATCTATGAGTTGGTAAGATCAAATGCGCTTTTCTAGCCACTAGCAAGCGGTCTTTATAAGCAACACCTGCTTGCTCTATATTCGTAATCTCCTTCTTTAAGGTGATAGGGTCGATAACCACTCCATTTCCAATTAAGTTAATCAGGTGTTCTCTAAAAATACCAGAAGGAACGGTGTGTAACACAAACTTTTTCCCATCAAATTTTAAAGTATGCCCTGCATTTGGTCCACCTTGAAAACGAGCCACTATATCATAATTAGGTGCTAAAACATCTACAATTTTACCTTTTCCTTCATCTCCCCATTGTAGTCCTAAAATTACATCTACTCCCATAAGATTAGTCTTTTTTCATTGATCCTTAATAAACAACATGGAATATTAAGGGGGTGTCTATAAATAAAAAAACCTAGCAAGACAGCGCTTTGTCCTGTTAGGTGCGTAAAGTTATTTTAAATTCACAGGATAATCAAAGTGTAAGTAGTTTTAAATGAGAGATGTAGTAAATTAATCTAATTTGTTAGTGTGAAACACCATATTATGAAGATAAAGGATCTATTATTCTTGCTTAGTAGGAAAAATAGAAGCAGTAAAAATTATTTCCCACAAACTAAACAATATGTATACGTCGTGTAGGTGTAGTTTTTCAGTTGAACTTTCTACCAGAACAAAAATGAATATTACCTAAAATAAAAATTATACCACCATTTCCTTATAATATTGCAAGAAATGCCAGTTTTGTACTTTTAAAATTTGTTTTTATCCAAAATTTGATTGAAATTTGTTGCATAATCATATTAAAATTAATGGTAGGTATAAATTTTAATCTACCTTTCAAAATATTGTTTTCATTTGGTTTTTTGGGGTTATAGAGGTGCTGTCTCGCAGCGCCTCTACTTTTTTGTCTAGCCTTTTTCCTTACCAAGGTATCACTTCTTTTTAATAAAAGTATCTATCACTGCTAATCCACCAAAATAAGCCAAATTGCCTAGCGCAATCCACTTCAGCCATGCTGGAACATTGGGGTAAAACCATACAATTAAGGGCATAGCTAACAAAATAATAAGAGAGACCATAAGGGTTAAATTCTTTAGGCGACTTGCCTGACTAGGGTAAGCAAATTTGACAGGGAGGAAATGCAAAATAGAAAATAGAATAACAATAGCAGCATTTCCCCAAAAAGGTAAGCTTAATACAAAAACTAAGTAGAATACGACCATATTCCATAAAACAGGAAATCCAATGAAATAATAGTCTTCTGATACCATTCCTTCTTTACCATAGTAGATAGCAGAGACCAAGAGTATTAAAAAGGTAAGAGGCAGGTTCCAACTCGGGGGTACTAAATTTGCCATATAAAAAAAGTAGGCAGGAATAATGGCATAGGTAGCGAAATCAATGACATAATCAATTGTTTTACCACTCATATTTGGAAGTACCTCTGTTACTCTAAATTTTCGAGCAAAAGTTCCGTCTACACCATCTATTACCAATGCCACTAACAACCAAAACATAGCAGATCTCCAGTCTTTAGCATTAATTGCTAAAATGGCCATAAAGCCAGCTAATAATCCAGAAGCAGTGAAAATGTGTACACTCCAAGCAAGTGCTTTATCTAGGGTATTGTATTGACTATTCATATCATTTTTTTGATTCTTTGATAAATCCAGTGAAAATGATCAAATAAAAATAAAACCCAACACTTCTGTTAGTTGCTTTTGATTTGAACACTGGATTTGTCAAAGAATGATTTTTTAATGAGTGCGCATGGCAATTTCATTCTTTTCCATAGCAATGAGGTCTAATTGTTCTTTAGAATTTATCCATAGGATGAAGATGGCAATAGCTAATAAAAAGCAGGTGATTAAAGAACCCTCTAATCCAAAGTAGCCACCAGTTAACCAATCTGGACCATCTACCTTTAATTGGAGTACACCTAAGACGTCTGTTCCACTTACACCAAATCCCAAAATATTGCCTTGGAAGTAGTTCCATAACCAATGAAAACCAATAGGAACATATAAACTCTGATATTTCAAATACAATAAGCTCATTAGAATTCCTCCAAGGGTCAAATTACAGAAAGCAATCCATGTAAAATGATCATTACCAAGATGTATCAAGGTGAAAATTAATGAGGAAAAGGCAATCCCTATTTTATAATTGAGATGATCCGTAACCATTTGTTGTAAATAGCCTCTGCAAATCAACTCCTCTAATAGAGCTACTAATAAGAAAAAACTTAAATACCCCACTAAAGCAATGCCCAAATCTTGAATACCAAGAATTTCAATGTTTCCACTAGTCCAGACTAGTAAGAATGCAACAGAAAGGATGCCTACGGCCCATGTTATACCTTTTACAAGGTGAGATCCAAGATGACTAAAGCTTAAACCTAAGGAACGATAATCTTTTTTATCAACAAAATACCGAAATGCAAGTGTACTTAAAAGTACCCCTGTAAATTGACCAAGGTATAGATAGTTTAAGCTCTTCCAATCATAATAATCAATCGAAGTCAAGGAAGCCATAGATCTTTCAGGAGATAGGGTTGAAATTAATCCCAATCCTAAGAATATGGCTAAGACAACTACAACAAGGTAGGCAATAGTTTTTATTAATACTAAGGCAATATTACCTAACAGTATTTTTCGAGTGCTTTTTGATTCGAATTGTGGTTCCATCTTGTAAAAGTAAAACTTGGAGGGTATTAATGAAAAATCTAACTATTTTTTAAACAGCTATCTTGGAAAATCTGTTGCTAGACTATGAAATTATACAAGACACTATCGCTGAGTGCTTCCCAATTGACCGAAATATATGATTCTTTGGGTGGTAAGTATAGTCTGTGGGAACGTCTAAAGCGCAAACGAATAGGCTCGCCAATGATGTTTTATTCGAAAGGTATTAAAGAGATAGATGCTTTACAAGCATTAGCCAGTAATGAAATTCTTATAAATGTAGAATTATTAAAAGAAGGCTTGTTGGTTCGAATAGCAGAACGGACCAACACTTATTTTATACCTTTTCGAAAGGAAGAGATTGAAACGATCGAATTAATTAAGAAAGATCAAAAAGTCATAGTTGTAGTTAATGCCTTAGGGAATTCCTTGCATCTATGGGAAAATGTAGACTATTATAAAGGTTGGGAAATATTTATTCAGGAACTGAATCTATGAAATAGCTTAGATAAAAGCAAAAATAGGAAGTTTTTAGAAGTTCGGGGCGAATGCGTTCGATTGAAAATGGCTGCATATTTGGTATATTTAAGGAGAACTTTGCGAGAATTTTAAAAATATTCTTCAAAAAAAATAATTCATATACCCTATTAATGGCATATTAGGCATGATTTTTTCTATTATTATATTAAATTAAATGTATTAACGTTTGATTGAATTGAATAAATAGTATCTGAAAGAAGATAATTCGTTTTTTTTTACTTTTTTATATTAAAAAACTACCTATTTACTTGCTTTACTGGAAAACTGTAGCGATCTTTGGGGTGTAATTAAGAGACTAGCTTACCTAGCATTTTAACTCCAAACCGATAAAAAGATATTTAGATATTATTATTTATAATAATCATCTATAAAGATGAAATGTATTTTAAAACGCCTGTAATGGGTGAATTCGACCATTCCAATTTATTGGAATGGTCATTTTTTTTGTCTTAATTGTTGGATTTTTTTTAATTCCTCGGATTTCATCCGAGGCTATTCATGTTCAACCACTCCGTGGTTGCGAACTGCATACATAACTAGGGAGTGGTTAAACACGAATAACCCTTAGATGAAATCCAAGGATTGTACCATGCATAAAAAAAGGGCTGTATCAACGATACAGCCCTTTTTTTATAGAAAAGATCTACTAATAAAACTGAGATCTAAAATCATCAATCTTTGCTTCTTTTCGCATAGCTTGCATCAAAGAAGTTCTAATCTGAGATTGAGTAGTTGCAGATGCTTCTTTTCTCAATTGAGGGATGTTTAATGGTGCACCAGCAGCAGGCTTATTTTTTACCTGTACTACATACACCCCACTGTTACCAATAATTGGTTGAGAAACACCATTTACAGCGGTGTTAAACGCTGCGGCGATCACTTTAGGTTCATTACCTAAACCTTGTGTGAATTGAGACTCAAAAGTAACATCTGCAGCTTCTTCCACATCTACACTAAACTGAGATGCTACAGCTGCTAAATTATTATTAGAGATTTTGCCTTTGATTAATTCTCCTTTCTTTTGATTTCTTACCTGTGCTTCTATCTCGTCTTTGATATTAGCTAAGCTAGGCATACCAGCTGCTTGAACACTTTTTAAACCAGCAATTACATACTTATTAATGTAGTAATCTGCTTGATCTTGGAAAGAGTAAACGGCAGGAGATACGGCACTCACATCTGTATTCGCATCAAAAGCCCATCTGATTATATCTCTTGCATCAGAGCCATTACCCAAAGTACCCAATACATAGTCATTAGACTTGACACTTGGTGAAGTCTGCACAGAAAGAGCACCCTTACTAGCTACACTTGCATTCAAATCACTTAAATTTCTGTTATTTGCTAAGAAATCATTGGCTTCATCAAATATTCTACTTTGTGTATCTTCACTAGGCGTGATTGTTTGGTTGATATACGCTAGTTGTACTCTTTCAGTAGAATTTCTATATCGAGATAAAGGCTCAATTAAATGAACGCCATACTGTGTTCTAACACTATATAATTGGCCGATGTTACCAAAAGAAGCTATATCTCCATATTCCGGTACAAATTGATTAGGTGGAATATTTTCGTACTTACCACCGTTTTGTGCACTTCCTGGGTCTTGACTTAAACTAGCTGCTAAGTCAGCAAAACTAGCACCACCTTCGATAGCTGTTTTGATACTATCTATTCTTTGCTCCGCAGTAGTGAAGCTAAGCGGGTCTGTTGCATTGATTAAGATATGTCGAGTAGTAGCAGAATCAGGAACCATTTTTCGGTCGACGACTTTCATTGCTCTGTAGTTCTTACCTTCTATAAAAGGACCATAGACCCCACCAATAGGAAGTGTTCTCGCTTGATCTTGAATATTTGCTGGTAAAGTACTGATATCTAACCATTGCTTTGATGCAGTACCGAAGTTAGCCTCAGCAAATGCCGCTACATCTGTAGTTGTTCGGAATTGCGTAATAGACTCATTTAAGGATGCTCTTAAGTTAGCAGAATCAGCAGAAGTAGGTAATACATCAAATACGACATATTCTACTCTTCTAGTTTCTTCTTCACTATAGAATTTACCTTTATTGGCAGTTAGAAAACTTTGGTAGTCAGCATCTGTTAGACTTACTTCAGAATCATCAATATCTGCAAAAGGAATCTTTACATAGTCAAGTGTCGCTTTTTGGTTTTTATCTCCAAACGTTTGCTCTACCATCCAAGTTGGTGTATATAAGGCTTTAGAAACCATTGTACTCAACTTATACTGTAAACGATCTTTAACAATCTCCTTTTCTTGGTGTGCCCAATATCTTCTCAAATCAGGCGTCATAGTGCCACCTTCAATTTGCTGCTTAATCTGATTTAATTGATTGACATCTACTTGACCCGTTTGAGGGTTCATAAATCTAGTCGCAATGACAGGACTTGGATTAGCACCAAATTGTAACTCCATCAATTCTTCTTTGCTAACGCTTAAGCCTAGGTCTTCTGCTTGGTCGCTAACGATAGCTTCCTCCACAAAATAATTCCAAAGGGCACTTCTACGACCAAAAACGTCAGAAGAATTGCCATACACTAATTGCTCGGCATTCTGGAACTCATTCCAATCTACTGCTTTACCATTAATACTTCCTATAGACATGCTTTGACCACCGCCACCTAATTTGGAGGAGCTCGTCATATCCATAATAATGAAGGCTGCTAATGCAAGTCCAATGACTACAATCATCAACCAACTGTTTTTTCTAATCTTTCCTATAAGTGCCATCTATATTCTTTTATTAAGTTTTACTAAGTACTTTATAATTTTAAGAGCAGAGAGTAGAGAGTAGAGAACAGAGATAGGTTCCTTGTGACTGACGAAATTTCATTAAAATTAAACGAAATCTATCTCTGTTCTCTCCTCTCGCTTCTCTCTTCTTAAATATCAAACAGAATTTCTCTATCTATTTACTGTAATTCAATAGAATAGATTGTTTTTTTAACCAAAAAATTTGGATTTTTAAAAGATTTGCAAAAATAAGGGCTTTGTATGTTAAAATCAATGAATTAACACTAGCTGATACAGGTTTAAATTAGAAGGGAGGGACAGGTTATTAGGTGATTTTTTATTTAGTATAAAATATTCATTCTCAACAGTTTATATTAATTCGATGCAAGCTCGGTATAAATCTCCCCAGTTTTCTCGATCCTTTGCTACGGTTTCTAAATATTCTAGCCAAATTTGTTTGTCTTGCACAGGGTCTTTTACGATTGCTCCTGTAATGCCGGCAGCGAGGTCGGATGCCTTCAAAACACCATCTCCGAAGTGGGTCGCTAAGGCTTGACCGCTATTAATAACGGAAATAGCTTCCGCCGTACTTAGCGTGCTGCTAGGTGATTTTAATTTCGTTCGATTGTCTTCTGTTTTTCCACTGCGAAGTTCTCTGAATATAGTCACGAGGCGCTTGATCTCTTCTATTGGAGCAGGCGTATCTGGCAATTCTAAGGATTTGCCTAATTGTTGCACTCTATTTTTAACAATAGTGATTTCTTCTTCCAATTCTGTAGGCAAGGGTAAGACGACGGTATTAAAACGCCTTCTTAAGGCACTGGATAATTCATTGACCCCCTTATCTCGATCATTTGCAGTGGCAATAATATTAAATCCTCTAATGGCTTGTATTTCTGTGTTTAGTTCTGGAACAGGTAGTAATTTTTCTGATAGTAAGGTGATTAAAGTATCTTGTACATCGGAAGGAATCCTTGTTAGCTCTTCTACTCTGGCAATCTTGCCTGCTTTCATGGCTGTTAGCACTGGACTAGGGACGATGGCGCTTTCGCTAGGACCTTCTGCTATTAGTTTTGCATAATTCCAACCATATCGAATGGCTTCCTCTCCCAATCCTGCCGTTCCTTGTACGAGCAGGGTAGAATCACCTGAAATTGCTGCGGCTAAATGTTCTGATACCCAAGTCTTTGCGGTTCCTGGTACCCCCATTAGTAATAATGCTCGGTCTGTTACTAAGGTGGCAACGGCAACTTCTATTAATCGACGATTGCCATAATACTTGGGCTCTATTTTTAAACCGCCCTCCAGCTTGCCACCCATGATATAATTGACGACTGCCCATGGCGACAATTGCCAATTGGTCGGTTTTGGTCGATCATCTATTTTTTTTAACTGTTTTAGTTCTTTAGCGTATTGCGTTTCCGCATGTGGACGAAGTTGTTCCATGTATTTTTTTTTAGAGTAGAGAATAGAGAGCAGAGAATAGAGATTGATTTCGTTTTTAGTTGATGAAATTCATTTTTCTTTTAAACGGATTCCATCTCTGTTCTCTATTCTCTGCTCTCTACTCTACAAAAAGATTTATTTTGCTAACTCAATCAATGCTGCTCTCCGAAAGCTCAAGGTATTTAAAAATCGCTGAATATCCGACTCCCAGCCAGCCCAACCTCTCTGATCGACCAACCATAACTCACTCATTTTTGGGTGAAGGCTTGAATCAATTGCATAGGCTGCCTGATTTTTTAATAAATTTCTATATTCCATACCACTATAAGAAAAGCTTGGATTTCTTCGAATCCAATCCTGTAATAGTTGCATGACAACCAAACTGACTGGTTTGCTCCATTTCTGTTGATCTATTTGTAAAAGTAGCATCAATGGCGCATGCTCGTCAGGCATCACTTTAGTGGCTTGTAATCTTTTATACACCAATTCATTAAATAAATCATTTGGGAAGGCTTCAAAAATGGGCTTCATGTCTAAGGCTTGCCAATTTTCTTGTAAATAGCCCGCATACCAAAATTGAACTATGGCGGCTATCCACTCCTTGGATTGATGTAAAGCGATGGCCTTAATAATCGCATTGACCAAAAATAGTGAACGATCACTATTCGCGAATAATTTTATTATTTGTGAAGGACTCGTTTTAAAATGCTTTTCCCAAAAGGATGGGGCCACGATCTCCATCATTTGCGCTAACATGTTGACTTCCTCTTTGGTGGAAGCGCCTTTCTTCTTCGGATCTATACCATCTCTTATTAATGCTTTATTACTGGCCTCAGGCAGCGACAAAAGGATGGTCTCTTCTTTTTTTACAAAAGTGACGAGTTTTGTCAGTTCTGATTCTAAACGTTGATGTAATTGACTTTCAGGCAATTGTATTAATAAATCTTTTGCAATTGTTCGAATTTCTTTTCTTTTATAATTTAAACATTCTTCTAAGAAAGCTTCATCCTTCATAGATAAGCCAATAGATAATGTTTTTAAGAGTGGGGCTTTTTCTTTGACGCTATCTGTTTTCCAAGTAGATTCTAATAAGGCTAATCCTTCTGTAGGATTTGTTTGTCTCTTCTTTTTCAATAAAGACAACCGAATTTCTTTAGAACCTGTATTCCACGATTCTAGAGGGTAGTCGGAGCGTAACTTACTCCATGCTGGATTTAATGGGAGTAACCATTTACCTCTTTCTCCAATTCTATTTTCTAATTGACGCCAAAGTGATTCATCTTTTAATGATTTCTCAAAAAGAGGGGGCAATAATTCGGGAGGAATACATTTTTTATTTACTTGCATTCCTTCAATAAATTCGGGAATTAGCTTTGGATATTTTTCTAGTATCGTAGCCAAATGTTGCCTAGATTTATTAGAACAGGCTAGTTGATTGATTTCTTTACTAGGGGGTAATAATTGACCTGTCCATTCTTTTGGTTGCCAGCCTGCTTTTTGCAAGGGCGCATAATAGGCCACCGCTTCTAGTATTGTTTTTGTGATTTCTTGATCCGTATTTATACCTTTAGCCCTCAATGCTGCTTGCATCTCTGCGGTCAGGGTACTTCGTTCGGTCCCTAGTAAGGCTATTTTTACTAGTTGTTTCCAGATCATTTTACAAATGTAAGGAATGTTCTATGTAGATGATAGGGACTTATAACCGCAAATTTAATTTGAACCACGAAAGAAACAAAAGAGCATAAAAGCCTTTTGTGGTTCGGAGAAATACGATGTGGTTTAAAATTTTGTCTTGTCTGTAGTTATTTTTAGTAGGATTATAAAATATAAATATGCTAATAAAACACTTTTCTATAATAGCTTGCTTCTTGCTCTTTATTGGTAAGGGATGGACGCAGATAACGCCCTTACCGAAAGCGCATTCGCATAATGACTATGAGCGGGCGCGACCATTGGAGGATGCATTAGTAAATGGATTTACGAGTGTCGAGGCAGATGTATTGTACATCTATGGTCGCTTGTATGTAGGACACAATATGCCAGATACCAAAAGGCATTCTCTCCGTCAGTTACATAAGCAATATTTGAAACCATTATACAAACGATATAAGAAAAATAATGGGGCGATTTATGCTGGCTATGATCAAGCTTTTTATTTGTGGATAGATATAAAATTTGAACCTGCTAAAACCTATAAGAAGCTAAGAGAGATTTTATACCCATTTCGAGAGATGCTAAATTACTATGAAAATGGAGAATTTCATAAAGGAGCGATCACGATCATTTTATCGGGAGAGCGCCCGTTTAAATTACTTTTGAATGATTCCTTGCAATTAATGACTTTGGATGGTCGGCCGAGTGATCTGGCAAAAAACTATCCTAGTCATTTGATGCCTTTTATTAGTGAACATGCGGGGAAGGTGGCAGGGACGGATGATTATGCAAAAGTGGGCGAGGCAGAATGGCTTCGGATAAAAACTTTTATTGAGGATGTGCACGCACAAGATAAGAAAACACGCTTATGGGCAACGCCTGAGGATGAGCAGTTATGGCAGCAACTATCAGACTTTGGTATTGATCTGATTAATACGGATGAGCTGGGGAGGTTACGGTCGTTTTTGATAGAATAGTAGGATAATAGACCACTTTGTAAACTTTTAAGCAGAAACAGTTCCTTTTCTTTTATTGCGGCTAGTAAATATGCATTATCATTGTGATTGTTAGGTAGTTAGATAGGGGTAGGTCTTTCTTTTTATTGTCTACTACTTGACAGTTCTATTTTACTAGTACCTTTTCAAAAACAAGCCAGATGCCGAGCAGACTAATAATGCTGTTACACCTCACATGGTGTAAAATAGGTAGATTGTATCATTGTCTAAAAACAACCAAGCAATCAAACAATCAAACAATCACTCTCGATTTTATTTATAAACTTCATTCATATTACGGATTTTGCAATTTTTTAATCACAAGAAAAGGGTCATTCCTTAAACCGATTTACACAACATTAGAGAAAGGTTGGCGAGG
>CALJIY010000341.1 GCA_937973945.1 uncultured Saprospiraceae bacterium
GCTAATTGCTCTGAACCCATGACCCCAATTTTCGCATTAGGATAAGTGAATAAAAATCTTGGATCATAAGATCGGCCATTCATTCCATAGTTTCCAGCACCATAGGAGTTACCTATCATAAGTGTTATGGAAGGCACTTCACTATTAGACACCGCATTGATTAACTTTGCGCCATTCTTAATGATCCCTCCTTCTTCATACGCTTTGCCGACCATATAGCCGGTTGTGTTTTGTAAAAATAATAAAGGAATATTATTCTTATTGGATAGCTGTATAAATTGAGCTCCTTTATTAGCAGACTCTGAAAAGATCACTCCATTATTGGCTATAATGCCTACGGGATAACCATGGATTTTTGCCCAACCTGTTACTAAAGTACTACCATATTCTGGCTTGAAATCTGAAAATTCGGAACCATCTACTATTCGGCATATCAACTCTCTAGCATCGAATGGTGTTTTCGGATTAGAAGGCACTACCCCTAAAATTTCTTCTGCATCATATAATGGAGGTCGTATTTTTTCGGTAGGCGTAAAATAAGGCTTGTCTACATGAACCAATTCCATGATCTCTCTAGCAATGCGAATACCATCCAATTCATCTTCTGCTAAATAATCCGATACGCCTGATACTCTACTATGCATTTCTGCGCCACCCAGTTCTTCTGCAGTAGCTATTTCGTTCGTGGCCATTTTTACTAATGGTGGCCCTGCTAAAAAGACCTTCGCTTTTTGTTTTTGAAAAATAGAAAAATCGGACATACCTGGAACATAAGCCCCGCCCGCTGTCGCATTGCCAAAAACTACAGAAATAGTTGGAATGCCCATCTTAGAACGGCGAGTTATTTCTCTAAAGGTTTCTCCACCGTAGTTGAAAATTTTTGCTTGATCTGGTAAGTTTGCTCCGCCACTTTCCACTAAATTAATAGTTGGCAGACGATTCTCTCTACCAATTTGCCCCAATCGAAGCGCCTTAAAAACCGATGCGTAATCGGTAGATCCACCTTTACGAGTACCTACATTGGAATTGACCATGCACAGTTTACCAGATACAATGCCAATACCTGATACATTTGTTCCTCCAGCGCCAAAGCCGCCTTTGCGATTCATGCCTGAAAGTGGGAGTAATTCTATAAAAGGACTGTCTTTGTCTAAGACTAATTCTAAGCGCTCTCTAGCCAATAATTTCCCCCTTTTTCGGGCTCGTGCAATATGTTTTTCTTTGCCTTGAAAACGACTTTCTGTCATCGCTTTATCCAAAGTTTCTATAAAGGATATCATCCCTTCTTGGTTCGTTTTGAACTGCTGAGAATTGGGGTTTATTTTCGATTGTATGGGTCTCATTATTTTTGAAATGTCGGTATTTTATAGTAAATTTGGATAAACTAACACCTATTTATTATGACATTAGCTGAAAAAATATTAAAAAGATCAGATGCATTTATTCAATTAAAGCATTTACAAGAAGCTATGAAAGAAGAAACGCGTCGACGTAAAGCCTTTTACAAATGGGTTACTGAAGAGGTAAAGGCAGAGTTTATTAATGGAGAAATTGTGATACATTCTCCAGTAAAACGACGCCATTGGAATGCAAATAACTTACTTTCTAGACTCTTAAGTTTTTTTGTCAGTTTCAACCAACTTGGTTGTATAGGGACAGAAAAAGTAATGATTTCTTTAACTAGAAATGATTACGAACCAGATTTAGTATTCTTTTCCAAAGAAAAAGAGTCAACTTTTACGGATGACCAAGTACTCTTTCCTGAGCCAGACTTTATCGTTGAAATCCTCTCTCCAAAAACGGCAAAGCATGATAGAACTATAAAAAAAGAAGATTACGCCTTGCATGGTATCCCCGAATATTGGATTGTAGATCCTGTCAAGCAACGAGTGGAACAATATCTTTTACCTCCTTCGAGTGATAAATATTTTCCAGCTAAAATTCGTCAATATGGCGAAGATATAGAGAGTCAAGTAATTAGAGGCTTTACTATCAATGTTGCCGCTATATTTGATGAAGAGATCAATCTGAAAGCTATGCAATTATTGATGAAAAAGTGATAGACTTTAGCCTCAATCCTGCTTGCTATCTAGGCAGGATTGAGCTTGATACTTTAACTTGCACTTTTACACCTTAGCCATCCGACGCTTACGTCGCATCTCTTTTATTTGCGCAGTATATTTCCCAAACAACTTCCGAGCAATCATCACCTTCATAATTTCATTGGTGCCACCGTAGATACGGGTTACTCTTGCATTCGCATAGCGTCGTGCAATAGGGTATTCCCAAATAAAGCCATAGCCACCAAATAATTGTAGACACTCATCAGTCACCTTGCCCTCCATTTCTGTAGTGGCATATTTTGCCATAGAGGCTGTTTCGGGCGTCAGTTGATGTTCATTTAAAAGTTCCACACATCTATCTACAAATACTTGCTGGATTTGTAGTTGGGTCGCTAACTCTGCTAACTTAAATTGTGTATTTTGGAAACCAGCAATGGGCTGTTTAAACGCCGTTCGTTCTTGCGTATATTCTATTGTATCTTCAATCGCTCCTTCCATCGCACCTATAGATTGTAAGGCAATGGTCATACGCTCTCTTGGCAATTCTTTCATCATATAGATAAAACCTTTTCCTTCTTCTCCAATCAAATTTTCCTTTGGCACTTTTACATCCTCGAAAAACAATTCACAAGTATCACTTTCTTTTAATCCAATTTTTTTGAACGGCTTTCCTTTTGAGAAACCTTCGGTATCTGCATCGACTACCAATAAACTAATCCCCTCTTGTGGTGTACCTGGACGCGTTTTACAAGCTACAATCGTGAAGTCAGAAGTGTAACCAATCGTAATGAAAGTCTTAGAGCCATTCAGCACCCAATGATCTCCTGCATCCACTGCATTACTTTTGATGGCTTGTACATCACTACCTGTACTTGGTTCACTCATGCCAAGCGAGCCGATACATTCTCCAGTAGCCATCTTAGGTAAATACCGTTGCTTAAGATCTTCTGTTCCATAGGTCTCTATATAGACCGCAACAATATCAGAGTGCATGGAGAAACCTGGCGCGACTAAACCCATTCTAGAGGCTTCTTCAATCATCAAGGCGCTAAAGGAAAAATCTAAACCACCACCCCCATATTCTGGTGCACTAGTCAAGTTTAATAAGCCTAATTTTCCAGCTTCTAGCCAAGCTGCCCTATCACAATAGCCTTGCTCTTCCCATTTTTCTCTATGTGGTAGGACATGCTTTTTGATGTATTCTTGGACCACTTCTTGGAACATTTGGTGTTCTTCGGTTGCGTAGATCGTTCTCTTTAATTTGATATTTTTATACATGATTATGATTTATTAAAATGTTTTATTTGTGCGTTTAGATCGTTGAGGTTGGTGACTATAGCGGTCAGACTATCAAAAAAGCTCTTGATTACCAGTTAGTTATAGAGCGAGGTAGATGGCAGAAATTTTCAAAATGGCTATCATCTTTCCTAGAAGCCCAGATGACAGCCACTTTCCAAGTTTCTGCCATCAAGAATCCGTCTCTTAACCTTGCGGATATTGTTGCGAATCTCGACAATCGTCCGAAAATAGCCGTTTTAAAAAAACGCCATATTCACGTCCACATCAAAAGGCTTGCCTATCGTATCAAAAAACTCCGCGCCAAAGAACTCTTTAAAAGACTGAATGCCTTTTTCTGTAAAATGAGGCAAGATCAAACTCCACATCACTTGTCTCAATTCTTCTGGATCTTGAACTTTTCTGATAGCCTGTTGCGGTACCCAAAACATAGATAAGGCCCACACAGATAAACATAGATTATGATAAGCTCCTTTAAAAGGTTCGGGGCGGATATTGCCTAATTTGATCGCAAAGGCAATAGCAGCTTCATGATCTTGAATAGAAGAAGTGGCTAATTGGTTGAACTTGTCTTTTAAAACGGGATGTTGTATGACTTTGATATCATTAAAAATGAAGGCGTATTCTTTTTGGAATGCATAATACATTTTGGTTTCACTATCAAGATTTTCGAAAGAGGGAAAATCTCTTCGTTTTTTGCGTTCTGCGTCCAATTTTGCCCACATTTGATCCGCAATAGCCTCTAGTAAGGTGTCTTTACTGAAATGATAGGTCAAGTTTCTACGATCCACTAGCATTTCATCCGCTATTTGCTTCATAGTCACGGAGCCAAAACCATGCTTATTAAATAAGCTTAAGGCAATAGATAATATTCTTTCCTTTGTCTTCATATTTTACCAAAAGTAAATTATTTTCCTTTAATAGTAAAATATTGTTTGTATAATTTTCCTAAAGGGAAAATTATATTTTAATAGATCTCTTACCTATTTAAAGGCGTTTATCCTATATTTTAAAAATTCGTACATATTAGACAGTAAAAAGACAGAGAACTTTCATCGGTTGGGAGAAATGATTGTATTTTTGGCTTTGGTGCAAAATAGAATAGAGAGTAAAGAAGCGAGAGCAGAGACGTATTTCGTTCCAAAAAGACAAAATTTCGTTGCTTTTTAATGAAATGCGGCTCTATTCTCTGCTCTCGCTTCTCTATTCTATTTAACTAAGTATAGAATGAAAGAAAAAATAAAAATACCGCCACATGTCTTTCCAAATATGGAAGAGTGGCCGCTTTTTAAAATAAGCGATAACAGAACGGAGTTTGTTGATGATGTGACGAAGGAAGCTAGAGATCGATTATTAAAACTTAATAAAAACGATATTAGCGGGGTCATCGCCAAAGCGATCTATGACGAGCGTATTCGAATAAAGCAGGAGCCTTGGAAAATAGATCCACCTGATGAGAAGTCTTTTTGGAACAAAATTCAAAAGAAGTTAGTCAAACGATCTCTAGATAAGGAAAAAGCGGAGGCAGATCCAGTGAACAAAGAATTATTGCACACCATTGTTCTTCGGTATGCAGAAGAGATTGTGGGTACGTTTAAGCCGAAGACTTTAGAATTTGCTCGAAAGTTTACCACCGTCTTTTTGAATCGATTATTAAATACAGCAGCAAGTAGGAATTTAAGAAGAATATATAGTGCCAAGCATCGAGTGTATGAAAGTCTTTTAGTAGAT
>CALJIY010000342.1 GCA_937973945.1 uncultured Saprospiraceae bacterium
AGTAGCATGATAGAAGGAAATTCCTGTTAAGGCAGCCATTTCACCATTATTAGGTGCTATGTTTACTTCAAATGTAACGGGATCATCTACATCATTTTTTTCATAGTAAGTTCTAGGATCTGCTGGAAAGCAAACACCACCACCACCAGCGAAACCATTATTACAAGAGAAATCTAACTGCGCATTATTACATGGAGCAGTTGCAGAGATATTCGCACAGCCACCATTAGAAATAATAGTTGGGCCATTCGTATTACAATCTTCATCTCCAGCAGGCCCCGCAGGATCACAGCCATTCATATTCCATCTTACTAATTCCGTAGCATTCGCTTGAATATTACAACTTTGTATATTTGTACAATCTGTAGCACCTGCAAAATTAGCGGTAAGTGTTGGATTAGGGTCACATGCTGTTCTAGTAGGACCTAAATCAACCACTAGATTCCCACATTCTTGCGTACATGCATCACCAGAAACAGTAATAGATTCCACTGCAGAACAACCATTACAATCAATAACCGTCACACTATAAGTGCCCGGTTCGCTAGCAATGATTGATCTAGAGGTAGTACCTGTTGACCATAAGAATTGTACTGGTTTTTCATCAGCAGCAACACTAGTATTACATGTTTCATCTAGCATGATGTTCACATCCCCTTCTATCCAGTAGCCATCGCCACCTGATACTTGAATCCATCCAGATGCACCAAGCCCAGTGCCAGTTGCAGATGTCGCATTAGCACCATGTCCCACTTGATATGCTTTTCCTCTTCTTAAAACTGAAAAAGTACCATGTTGATTAGAGGTAAATGTACCCGCTGTTACGGTATAGTATTCCCAACCACTATCATCTACAGAAATATCACAACCATGTATTTTATTACCATCATCAGGTACTGTTGTAGTTTTACCAGAATAATAAAAATCTATGGAAGTAATAATTTCACCAGAATCATCTAGTGCTTTTAAATTACTTGCTGTATAGTGAATCGTTCCATCATCACACTTTTCCCATTTAACAGTAGAATTATTAGTAATGGTATAAGAACGAGTGCTAGTACCAGTTGATAAATAGAAAGCATAAAGCTGACCATTATAACAGCTTGTCGTATTAGTAACTGTTCGAGTACAACAACTGTTACTACAACTAGCATCACCTGTAAAATTAGCTCTTAAGGTTACTCTAGTATCGGTTGGACATTCACCGTTATATCCACTGATACTTGTGATTGCTAAGGAACAACCACCAGTTGTACCACCGTTACCACAATCATCTGTAATATTATAAGCGTTATCACATATTGCTGAGTAAGACGCTACTGTTGTACCATCAAAATATTGTGCTACCCAAACATCCCCTGCTTCTGTGAATTGCGTATGGGACCCACCAACACCAATAGATGTATAGTAGTTGTAGGTACCATTGTCATTCCAGTAAAGTTTGATAGGTGCACAAGCATTGTTGACAAAAGAGATATTACAAGTGGAAGAATTATCTAAACTCAAACAAACCCCATCCATCTTCAAATAACTATTAGAAGAAGAGCCAAAGACTCTCACTTTTGCAGTACCAGCTGGTGCTGTACCTATCACGCTATATCCTATTAAACTTCCATTTGATCTAGGATCGTGATCTACTTCTTCTTGATGAGTAGACAATACAGAGCCTGAACTATTCAAGAATTGAATACCTATTTTATGCGTGCTATTGGGTGCATAAGTACCCGCATCTACACTTAAAGAATAAGTTTGCCCAGCACTAGCAGTAGCATCCTGATATAATCTAGCCGTACCTGAAGTAGGTATCAACCAAGCATATCTACTTCCATCAGAAGCATACTGTGTTCCTGTACTGGCATTGGTCGTAGAACTTTTATTCCAACCATTTAAACCACTTTCAAAACTTTTATTACTTAATAAACAGCTAGGAGGAGCTGCGAATGGATCAGGTGTTGGTGTTAAGCAAAGCCCATCCATACGTAAATATCCACTACTAGACGTAGCGAATAATTGGAGTTCTATCGTACCTGCTGGTGCAATACCTGTAATGGTATATGGCAGTAGACCAGGAGACGTATCTAAGTCATTATCTACTTCTACTTCCTGAGTCGCAAGAATATTTCCTGCTGCATCTAAGTAGTGAAAACCAATTTTATGTGTACCAGTAGGATCATGTACTCCTGCGGAAAACTTTAAAGTAAAGTCATCACCAGGACTAGCATTCTTATATTGATATATTTCTGCGGTACCAGAACTTGGAAGTATCCAAGCGTGATAATTGCCATCAGAAGAATAGCTAGTTGATCTACCAAAATTGGTATTAGTACTATTGGCCCAGCCCAATAAATTGCTTTCAAAACTTCCGTTTTGAAGGAGGTTGTCTTCACAACCATCAAAAGCCGCCATGGAGGCAGCTGCTTCGAGATTGTTTAAATGATTTTCATTGGGATCAGCGAAAGAAGAAAGTGAAATAAAGGTCAATAAGAGAAGAAGAAATCTTCTGCTAAAGCCTGACTTCGAACTTTTACCCTTAGAGGTGACGTCCCAGGATTTTGTTGTACAAGTAGACATAATAGTAATTTGTAATTGGTGTAGATCTTATAAACCAATTTTTGTTTTGGGCTTTGAAAAAGCAGAATAAAGTCACTTCGATCAAAGCTGTTGTGTTTTAAATTCACCTTTAAGTCAGAAGTGTTGTTATACTTCTATACCTAAATAGTTTAATACTAGATAGCAGGGAGTTATATCTTGAGAGTCTCTTAAAATTACTAATCACATCTTTATGGATGCTTTAGTAGAAATAGAGATCGTTTAACTTGTGGGACTGCTTTAATGATTCCATTATCTCTTAATGAAGTAACATTCAGCATTAAGAGTAATGTGATGAAAGGGGGAATTATAGATATCAAGTGGGGGAGAGAATTATTAAAAGTTATTGGGGGAAAACTTATTAATAAAATACCTATCTCTTTTCCTATCCAAAAGTCATGCTCAAAACAAGTTGGAATTCAGCAATTTTATATAATTTGTGACAGCGTTATTTTAATGATAAAAGAAGGGCTCAGTACTTTAATAGATCAAATGGTTTGAAGATTCAATTGGGTAATTTAGATCATATTTAAAACATTGAATGTCAGAGCTATTAGTGGTTGTAAATAGAGAGAGAAAAAGAGAGGAAAGTGCATTTAATGAAGTTGTTTTTATAGCCTATATTTAATAGGATCATTTGCTCTTGAATGAGCTGATATGTAACAACTTTTAGGAAAAATGATTATTCGGAAGGAAGGAGATATATATTGCATCCTAACTACTAGGCTCGTTTCTAAATAACAAATTGGTATATGAAAAAAAAATTTCCTTCTAAGAAACAAAAAAAATAAGTCCGTATCTAAGGGTATGCACTGATTTTTTTGGCTCCTTAGAATAAAAAATCTAATTTTCATATATTCAATTCTTATTTATAAACAAGCCTATTGGCTTGCACTAATTACTATAGATTTTTCAAACAACAAATGCCATTTTAATTTGGCACTTAGTGACGATAAAATGATAGTTTTTAGACTCATAGCTTAGTATTAAATAGTTACCATGTTGTACTATGTGAACTACTGTGCCTATGTGTTTAAAAACCACATTTAGTTGTTGACGACTAAGATGTTGACAGATTAAACACGTAGATACATAGAGCACATAGTAGGGCAAATATATAAGACCTATTGTGGTTAAAAATAATATACCTAGTTACATCCAAGTACTTACTTAAAACTTGAAGGTAAAGATTTTTTTAAAATAAACGAACATGAATTGGTACCAACTACAGAACGAAGCAGCAATTGAATCTCCTAATCTACTTGTTTTTCCAGATCGCATACAGCATAATATCAATTGTATGTTGGAAAAAGTCGGCGGTGATCCCAAGCGATTATGCCCACATGTCAAGACCCATAAGATGCAAGAGGTGGTGCATATGCAATTGGCGGTAGGTATCGAACGCTTTAAATGTGCCACGATCGCAGAGTTGGAAATGACCTTATCGGCAGGAGCAAAAGAAGTATTGGTTGCCTATCAATTAGTGGGCCCAAATATTCAACGTTTTGTACAATTAGCCCAACAGTATCCAGATGCTACCATTGCTTCTCTAGTGGATAATCTAGATTCTGCCAACCAATTGGCTACTGCTTTTGAAGCGATCAATCGGTCAGCGAATGTTTATTTAGATGTAGATAATGGAATGCATCGTTCGGGTTTTCCATTAAATGAAGATACTTTTTTATTTATTCAATCCTTGGATAAGATTCTTTTTTTAAATTTTAAAGGGCTACATGTCTATGATGGCCAATTTAGAAGTGCCAATGTAGAGGAACGAGTTACTAAAAGTCATCAAGCCTTTCAGCCCGTTTATAGCCTTTGCCAACAAATCGAAGGCGCATTGGGTATACAGCCAATTATTATAAGTGGAGGGTCGCCTTCTTTTTCGGCAGCGGCAGAAAGAGAGAACGTTTATTGTAGTCCAGGCACTACCCTATTTTGGGATTATGGCTATAGTCAAATGGTCTCAGAAACACCTTATCAATGGGCAGCTATCTTAATGACTCGGGTGATTTCTAAACCTACAGAAGGCATTATTACTTTAGACTTGGGGCATAAGGCGGTCGGTTCAGAAAATCCATTGTCTAAAAGAATTCACTTTTTAAACTTGGACAATTATGAGGCGATTGGACATAGTGAAGAGCATTTAGTTTTGAAGGTAAAGGATTGGGATGCCATTCGGGTGGGCGATGTCTTTTATGGCGTGCCTTATCATGTGTGTCCGTCAGTGGCTTTGCATGAAGAGGCGCAGGTGGTGCGAGCGAATCGCGTGGTGGAAAATTGGTCGGTGGTGGCTCGGAAGCGAAAAATTAATATCTAATTAATTGGTTTGTAAATAAAGTACCAAAAATATTATTCATATAAATTAATCAATAAATTGTCTACAGTAATGGAGGCAGCGGTAGTAGATTCCAGTGTAAAGGATATACTCACTACATCTGTTTTTTCGGAAGAAAGGCAATAAAGTTCGTGTAAATAATTTTCATAAAAACCATTTGCTGTTTCTTTTTTTAAACCTAAAGAAAAGCGGTTCAGAGAATCTACTGTTGTTCGTTCTCTTAGACTTAAGCCAACCTGAAATTCACCGTCTGTCATTCCTTCTGCCCTTATATTGGAAAAAGCCTTTAAATTAGAACATGATGCAATATCAGTTACGTCAAATCTATTTACTATAACAGCAGAGGCAGGAGGAGATAAAGAACTACCGTCGGTAGATAACGTAAGCGTTGGTGTTCCTGAGGAGCTAGTATCTTGAGAAAATTGAAAGTTACTAAGGTTGTCTGGGTCTCCCACTATAAATAATTCCCAATTCGTAGAATATTCTTGCGCTTCCCCTTTGAATACAGTTCTAATGTATTCGTTTTTATTGGTATATTCAGGAAGTGGTGTATTTTCATTAAAAAGCTCATCTAGGTAATAGGTTCGCATGGGTTCAGTGTCATGATAAATCGTGAAATTGCTACAATCAAGTCCTTGATCTGTTGAACACATAATGGATTTAGGATATTCATTCGGTAAAGTACTACCTATATGATCTCTTTCTAAAAAAGCATGCCCAAGTTCATGAAACATGAAATTTTCTTTTTCAATTCTAGATCTATTCCCCCAACATCTGTCTATATTTAGAACTTCAATACGTCGTCTCCCGGTATTTTCATAATCATACCACCCAAGCCCACAAGCGGTTTCACTGAATCCCTCTTGTACACTAAATTCATTAACTAGGAATGATTCTATATCTTCTATATCGAACTCGACCCCTCGTTTTTTTCCTTCTTCAATAAAATCTTCTATAAAAGGTCTCATCTCTGGATGAATAAATCCAGTAAAAGCATCTTTTGTACAGGTTAGCTGAGAGAATGTTAGTGTAATAAATAAGAATAAGGTAGCTTTTTTCATTCAATTTTTTTTCTAGAAAGTCCTATTTTCAACATGTTAATCATGCTTAATTGAAGTTGAAATTGACAGCCAATGTTGAATAGATACAAATCATTTTCTTCTCCCATTAAAAGTATACTTTTCCTCAGCTATTTTGTAGTTGAAATTCAGATATTATTGATCTTTCTTTAAATCTAAATTTATCCCAAGAACCGCTTATAAGCATCTTGTAAGGGTGCACCCCTCACACCTCGATTATACATTCTAAAAACAACCAAACTAGCCCATTGTACTTGAAGATAGGGACGTTCATCATATTTTCGAGTAGACACTACTACTTCTTTTGGAATTATTTTAAAGGTAGTCAATTTCTGTGCTTTTTGAATCAATTCATATTCTTCCATAATGACACAATCAGGTCTATATCGGCCCAATTCTTCAAAAAAGGTACGATTAATAAATAAGCTTTGATCTCCTCCTCGACACCATAACTTATTAAAACGGGTAAAAAAACTATTGATCCTTAACAAAGGGTTTCGTCCTTTATAACGTCCTCTAAAACAACCAATTTTATAACCGTCTTTTACCGCTAATTGTATATCTGTTAAATAACTAGCAGGAGGCGTCGTGTCACTATGCACAAAATACAAAATGTTCCCCTTCGCTACTGCTGCCCCTTTATTCATTTGAGGAGCCCGTCCACAGTTGGTACAGGCAATGACTGTTGCTCCTGCCGCTCTAGCTATAGATACCGTATCATCAGTACTCCCACCATCCACTACAATGATCTCTTCTAAACATTCTTCTTTATGTTGGAATAAATGACCTACTAATGCACCGATTGTTTGTGCTTCATTTAAGGTGGGGATAATGATACTTATTGTTGGGTTCTTCATTATTAATATTTTGAAGTCAGATCGTTGCGCTATCAGATTCCAACATGATTTGAGCGTAACGCTGTCAACGTCATACATCTGACAG
>CALJIY010000343.1 GCA_937973945.1 uncultured Saprospiraceae bacterium
ATGACGCAGTCATGGGGAATTTCGAGAAAATCGAGAAATTCCAACACACAGGGAACTAAATAGAAAAAACGGTGGTTCATAAAAGAAACACCGTGGTTACAGGCCTTTCACAAGGCTGAAATAGCTACATTAACTATTTTAATTCCCTATTTTCATGGTACTTACAGCTAACACAATGAAAGATAAGTACACCATTTTTGAAGAGGAATTTTATCCTTTATCAAATGCGTTGTATAATTTTGCGTACTCCTTTACTCTAAATGATGCAGATGCTGCAGATTTGGTACAGGAGGCGTATTTGAAAGCATTCAACTCGATAGCTACTTATGAAGTGGGTACCAATCCAAAGGCATGGTTATTTACGATTTTAAGAAATACCTTTATCAATAAGTATAGAAAAGCGAAGAAGCAACCGAATAAAGTAGATTTTGATGAAGTATTGAATATCCAAGATGCTAGTTATGATTTAAGAACCGAATTGTTTGGTAGCATGATGGGAGACGAAGTAACAAATGCTGTTAACTCCTTACCGATGGAATATCGAACCGTTATTCTATTATGTGATTTGGAGGATTTTAAATACGATGAAATTGCAGAAATAACGGGTATTCCAATAGGAACCGTTCGATCCAGATTATTCCGAGGTCGAAATATGTTAAAGAAATTATTGAAAGGATATGCGGAGTCTAAAGGTTTTGAGGATAAACGATAATAAAAATAGCCCTTAGTCGGTTAGTCTTTTAGATGAAGACTAATCGACTATATTTTTAGATATAGTCATTAAATTAATTGTTCACTTACTCTTTAAGAGCACAACTTTTCTAGTCAAGGAAAAATGAAAATTTCAATAGCTTCCATATCAATATGTTACTCGACCCCATGCAATGGCGAAAGCCAGACGCCTACCTGGCGCACCTGTACGGGTACGAGTACCTGGACGTCTATTGAAACTAGCTTATTTATTTCTTAAAAGAGTACTAAATCTAGTTCAATGGAAAACTTACGTCAGGAAAATTATCGCCAATTAATGAAGAAGGTAAATATGTACCTTGATAATGAACTGAGTAAAGAGGAGGAAAGAGCCTTACTCCAAGAGATCAAACAAAATCCAACCTATTACGAGCTATTGCATAAAGAGAAGTCTTTTAAAGAATTTTTGAAAAGCCGCTTACAACGCCGCCAAGTATCGCCTACCTTAATTCAATCCATTAAAAATAAGATTAATACAAATCAATTTTAGTAATTCAAGATTGTGTGATTGCAAGATTGTGTGATGGTACACGTGATGTACGCCATCTTACAATCACACAATTTTACAATCATTATATATCAATACGACTCCTTTTTTATGGAAGATTGGCAATTAGATTTTGAGTGGCTAAAAATACGTCACCTAGTAAAAGATACATTCAATAAGGAAACGTTACCTGACTTGAATGCAATTCTATTATTGATAGGCATTCAAGAGTCTGGACAAATTCGGGCTACCTATACCAAAGAAGAAAAACAAGACTTAATGCATGTAGCTGTTTGTACCTTACTAAGTGTAGATGGCTATTATGAGTTTCAAGGATTAGATCATGATGGTTGGCCGCACTTTAAAGTATTGAAGCAAATACCTGTAGAAGGGGCAAAGGCACAAGAATTGTTATTGAAAGAAAAAGTTATTATTTATTTTCGAGAACAAGGATTGACAGGGGAGCAAGATAATTGAGTACCGTAGCTCAAGAGCTTCTAGCTTGAGAAGAAAATGCTACTCAAGCTAGAAGATTGAGCTACGATTGAGCTACGCAAACTACTTATTCAAAGTAATTAACAGTATTCCACTTATCACAATGATAGCCCCTACCCATTGATGAAGTAGCAAATGTTCTCCCAATATAAAATAGGCTAAAATAATAGTAGAAATAGGTCCGATGGCACTAATAATAGAGGCCGTATTAGAACCTAGAATACGAATGCCTTCTCCTATTAAAAAGGTGGGTAAAAAAGTAGCAAATACAGCCATATAAATAGCTAGGCCATACATCCGATTAGAAAAATGAAATAAACTTTCTGTTCCTGCTATCGCATTATGCAGTAATACGGCAAGGCAAGCAGCCGTCATGGAGTAAGCCGTAAATCGACGAGTACCAATACGAGGCAATAATTGTCCACTACCTACCAAATATATGGCATAGGTCAATGCTGCTAAAAAGATAAAGACCCCACCCAACATCGGATTGCTATTTCCAGTAGTGGTTATTTTTCCAGAAAATACTATTGCCAAACCAAAATAACTAATCAATAAAGAGACAAATTGCACCTTCGTAATTTTCTTTTTAAGGAAGATAGCTGATATCAATAGTACTAAAGTAGGATAGATATAGAGTATCAATCGCTCTAGACTAGCAGATATATATTGCAAACCTAAAAAATCCAAGTAGCTGGCCATATAAAATCCTGTAATTCCTATTGCACATATCGAAATCCAGTCTTGTCGAGTTATTTTAGTCGTCCCTTTCTTGTATAAACCAGCGATGACAAATAGTGGCAGCGAAAAAAGCATTCTTAAAGCAAGCAGAGAAATACTGTCTATCGTTTCTTGATAGGCTAGTTTTACAACGATTGCCTTAGAAGAAAATAGAATTGCACCTGTAAGAATCAGCAATGCCGCATAGGGATAAGAATTTTTGAAAGGAACACTCATATCTTTCTTTTTGTCATTATGATCACACCTGTTGACCAGTCCATTTTTGTTAAGCTAAAATCCTCACGACTTTCCAAGTACTTGATCAATCGCTTTGCCTTATCTTCATGTCCTTCAGGCCAGTTAGGCTGTGCGCTCATATCATCAATCACGTAAAAACCGCCAATTTTAATCAGGTCCAGAATTTCAGAAATTTCACTATATTTTCCAGGCCATGCATCTGCAAAGACCAAATCAAAGGGAGCGCCTTGATAGTTTTTTATCCATTCTGTTCCATCTTGACAAACTATCTTGACTCTCGAATCTAAGCCAAAAAAATCTGTTGCAATTTTTGTTAAGGCTGGATCATTGTCTACTGTTGTTAATGTAGAATTCTTATCGAGACCATCTATCATCCAGGATAAAGAAAGACCAATACCCGTTCCTAATTCTAAAATATTTGACTTAGGCTTTGAGGCAATTAGCGTTTTTAATAAGGTTCCAATATAAATATCAGAAGGCATGGTAAAACCAATTTCTTTTGATTTTGCCTCAATTTTGGAATAACTCTTTGGTGTGTCTAAAATAATTGCTTGATTCATATCTTTGATTTCTGTGTTATTTAACAAATGTAGTCTTTTGACTTATTAGAAGCTTTTCTCTTTTTTGAAGAAACTACGCTTTCCATTTCCTACGATTCTACCGCATTCGACAATAAAAAAATAATTTCTATCGAATTTTTCATACATTGTATCGCCTCACCTACTATATTTGAGTTCATGTATTTCAATAAATTATTTAAGCGCTATATTGGGATGTGCCTCTTAATCGGAGTTTGTATAGGTTTCGGGACTTGTGAACAAAGAGACGAGGAAGCTATTCAAACATTAATAAGAGAACAAGTAGAAAAGAATCTAGCTGTATTTGAGGCCAAACAGCTAGCGAGGTGCCATAAAGAAGCTATGGAAGAAGCCTTAATAGTGGCAGATTCTATAGTTATTGCAAGAGCATTAGCTGCAAAAGATACCAGTAATTTTAAACGCCCAATTAAACCTCAAAAACCAACAGTCAATCTTCCTGTTGGTGATGGGCCGATCGTTCCTTTATTTCAGAAAAATAAGTAAAGGGATAGTATCTTTTTAAACACCTTTTTAGAGAACCAGTATTAAACAAGTAAACAATTAATGAGCATCTTAAAGTTAGAAAATGTAGTCAAGAATTATGATAAACACATCGCTGTTAATGATGTCAGCTTTGAAGTGCCTAAGGGAAGTGTATTTGGTTTATTAGGACCAAATGGGGCTGGTAAGACTTCTCTTATTAGAATCATTACGACCATTACTGGCGCGGACCAAGGAACTGTATATTTAGATGGTAAAAAGATCGACAGTGATGCCCCTAGTCAAATTGGCTATATGCCAGAGGAAAGAGGCCTGTATAAGAAAATGAAAGTAGGAGAGCATTTAATGTATCTAGCACAGTTAAAAGGCTTGTCTAAAAAGAAGGCCAAAGAACAGATAGATCATTGGTTCACTAAATTTGACATTACAGATTGGTGGGATAAAACGGTAGAAGAGCTATCTAAAGGGATGCAGCAAAAAATACAATTTATTGCGACGGTTATCCATCAACCAAAATTATTAATTTTAGATGAACCTTTCTCTGGTTTAGATCCGATCAATACCAATTTAATAAAAGCAGAAATAGATGAGATGCACCGCAACGGTACTAGTATCATTTTTTCTACTCACCGAATGGAACAAGTGGAAGAAGTTTGCGAGCATATCGTCTTAATCAATCAAGGAAAAAAAATATTGGAAGGAGAAGTATCTGCAATCAAAGACCAGTTCAAAGAAAATTTGTTTAGTATAAAGTATACTGGTGAATTACCAACAGATATCAACAGCCTAACTGACGCGGATGATAATTTCTCAATAGTGAACCAAAAAGAAGGGGA
>CALJIY010000344.1 GCA_937973945.1 uncultured Saprospiraceae bacterium
TATAGAAGATCCTGATGGTACTTTGATTGAATTTGTAGAAGCCCACAAAGTACCGATTGCAAAGAAAATTGGATGGTATCTGGATTTAAAGAAAAGAAATCCAGAAAAAGCATTGCCTAAATGGATGTTACGGGCGATGGGATGGAATCGAGTGAAGGATTAGAATTCGTTTGCATATAATGAAATTTCGGAAAAAGTTCAAGTTCAAGTGCAAGAATCAAGTTCAAAACTCACAGCATGTTGACAACTATAATTTTATACAATTGTCTAGTAATCAAAAATTAAGAACAAGTTCAAGAGGGTCAACGTTTGATGTTTGATCTTGAACTTGATTCTTGCACTTGAATTTAAATACATCTCTGCTCTCTATTCTCGCTTCTCTATTCTCATTAAAGCATATGCCCCATTTTCTCCTTCTTCGTCAACAAGTATCCTTTATTCTCTTTTTTAGAAGGAATAATTAGCGGTTCCCGCTTTCGGATATTAATAGGAGAATCTTCAATCGCTTTAATTTTTAAGGGGTTGTTGGTCATTAAATCAATAGTATCAATTCCTAAATCTTGAAGAATAGCCACCGCCATATCATATTCTCTAGAGTCAACAGCTAAGCCTAAATGCGTATTAGCATCAATGGTATTTAAGCCTGTATCTTGCAGTTGGTATGCCTTTAATTTATTAATTAATCCAATACCTCTTCCTTCTTGACGTAGGTAAATGATCACACCTCCTTGTTCCGCTGCCATTGTCATGGCAGTATCTAGTTGCTCTCCACAGTCACATCTTTTAGAACCTAATAAGTCACCAGTCAGACACTCTGAGTGCATTCTCACTAAAACTGGTTTAGAAGGGTCCATTTTCTCACTTACGATAGCGATGTGAGGCATCGGCTCATTCTCTTTATTTGCGTAAGTAACCATTTTAAAATTACCCCACTCAAGCGGCATCATCGCCTCAGAATATCTTTTCATAGGTACAGGAAGTACTGGTTTAATAAGGTTATAGTGTTTATCAGGAATTTTAGTCATTTCTAATAATTAATAGCTATTTGTTTGAAAATTATGAATTGAACATACACCTAACACTTTTTAATTAAAAGGGTTTAGCCAATTTTTAAATTTTTACTAGAATGACGCATCTCAATATTCCAAAAAGAAACTAAAATTTTGACAACCACTAGCAAAATAGCCATTCCTTTGTTGATATAATGGCATTTACCCCTTTTTTGAAATACATTTGTTAAGAGTATGTCTAAATTTTATCGTTCTGATAACCAATATTTTACGAACCTGACGTCGAAAAAAGTTTCTTCCTTATCTCGATAAGCAAAAAAAATTTTTCCTAGTCAGAACCGCAAACTATTGATTATCAGTTAAATAAATTTTTAGACATACTCCAAGAGGGAAGGTTCTAACCAATAACTTACACAAATTGGGAATGCCAACCTCGCGGTTTAAGTATTCAATTTCTGATGCAAATCAGAGGCTGAATCATATTATGAGAAACGAAAAAGATTGGAGATGAGCCTCAGGCTGATACTTTCTGCAATAGTGTGGAGGGTAAAAGCTATAGAAGCTGTTTGATTACTTAGTAATTGAGCAAGGAATCTTTTCGTTTCGATATATTCCGTTTTCTATTCGGATCTAAGTTTAACCGTTATAAACTTCTTTCCTGACTGAGCTTATCTTGTATTTTCCCATTCCTTCAACTTTAGGTATTGTATCAAAACTATGGACGCCATTGCGTTGCATAGGCAACTTGTATTGAGCTTTGATTCAATTAGGATGATCAGATATAGCTATACTTAAAGCTGATTTAACACTATCGTTTAAAATGAACACCGTTTATCAATTCATGGTGGATTTCACCTTACCCCAAACGCTCCCAGACGAGTTACTAGATTTACTACCGTCTCAAAAGCAGAAATTAGAAAAATTATTTGATCAAGGTAAGCTTTGTTCTTTTGCTAGCGCCTTCGATACTTCTAAGATGTGGGCTATTTTTAATGCCAATTCAGAGTATGAGGTAATGAAGTTATTAGCCACCCTACCTTTAAGTAGTTTTACTCAAGTCCAAATTAGTATGCTATCTACTTATAATACAATGGATGCTTTTTTACCACAATTTTCGAAGAATTAAAGGCAACGTAAAGCGGATTTTCAATCCGCACTACTTTTTAAGCAGTTTTCCAGGAGAAAGAAAAAAGATAGGGATAAAGTCAATGCACTTTATCCCTTTTTTATTTAGTTTCGTTATAGCTGTTAGCTTTTAGCCATCAGCTTCAAGCAAGTAGCAAATACTCAACCTACTTTATTCACAACCCTTGGTTTTTAGGTATTGTAAGTAAAATAAGTATACGGGATGCGAACCACTTGAAGCTAAAACCTAAAAGCTAATTATTAAAAAAAAGAGATATGCAAATCGAACATATAGCCATATGGGTCAATGACCTAGAACAAATGAAGTTTTTCTATGAAAAGTATTTCAATGGGACAGCTGGAGAATTATATCATAACACAACAAAAAACTTTAAGTCTTATTTTTTGTCTTTTGATACTGGCTGTAGATTGGAACTAATGCATCGCCCAATCATCCCTCAAAATATAAATGATTTGAGTAAAGAATATATAGGCTTAATTCATTTCGCCATTTCAGTAGGTAGCAAAGAACGAGTAGACGAATTGACAGAACAATTGAGGAAGGAAGGCTATGAAGTAGCGGGAGAACCCAGAACGACAGGAGATGGTTATTATGAGAGTGTAGTGCTAGACCCTGAAAAAAATCGGATTGAGATCACGGTGTAAGTGAGGAAATGGAACTAGATGTTGACGATAATGAACACTGAGTCACTGAGGCATAGAGTTTTTTATACTCTGTGCCCCGTGTCTCAGTGTTCAAAAAAATTATAAATCTCCAAACCTCTCTGCCGCCATAGTCTTCCACAACAAATCTTTCAATTCTTGCAAGCCCTCTTGGGCAACAGAAGAAATAAATACTGTAGGAACATCTTTAGGCAAACTAGGTGTTAGTAATTCTCGAAGTTCCTGATCGGCCATATCACATTTGGTAATGGCTAATACCTTAGGCTTATCTAGCAGATCAGCATTATACATTTTTAGCTCATTCAAGAGGATACCGTACTCTTTTTTTATATCATCCGAATCACAAGGAACCATAAAAAGTAAAGTTGCGTTTCGCTCAATATGTCTTAAAAAACGATGGCCAATCCCTTTTCCTTCATGCGCATTTTCGATGATACCGGGAATATCCGCCATGACGAAAGAGCGCGTATCCCTATATTTAACAATCCCCAAGTTAGGCACTAAAGTCGTAAATGCATAGGCCGCAATTTTAGGCTTAGCAGTCGTTAAGACGGATAATAGGGTGGACTTACCAGCATTTGGAAAGCCAACCAAACCTACATCTGCTAAGACTTTTAATTCTAAAATTTTCCATTCTTCCCTACCTGCTTCTCCTGGCTGGGCATATCGTGGCGTCTGATTGGTTGGCGATTTAAAATGCGCATTCCCTTGTCCACCTCGCCCACCATATACGAGAATCGTCTTGGCATCATGTTCCGTTACTTCAAAAAGAGTTTCCCCTGATTCTGCATCTTTGGCAATAGTGCCAAGCGGTACATCTAGGATAATATCTTCTCCATAAGCCCCACTTTTATGGCCTCCACCGCCATTACCACCAATACCTGCAATGACATGTTTTCTATATTTTAAGGGCAAAAGGGTCCACATATTTCGATTCCCCCTAAGGATGATATGGCCACCCCGTCCACCATCTCCACCATCTGGTCCGCCTTTCGCATTTCGCTTATCTCTAAACAAATGCGTAGAGCCTGCCCCACCTGCGCCTGATCGACAACAGATTCTTACATAATCTACAAAATTCTTACTGGCCATATTTTTTATTGAAACTTCTATATTTTAAAACGCAAAGTTACGGAAAGAGGAGTAAACCTATATGGATTTTAGAACAGAGAAGCGAGAGTAGAGAATAGAGATAGATTTCGGTTAAAAAGCGATGAAATTTCTTCCATTTCAAACGGAATGAATCTCGCTTCTCTGATCTCTACTCTCTGTTCTACTTCTAAAACCCACCAAATGCATCCACATTATTTTTCTGGTAAGGCAATTTCAACATATCCAGCGGTGCATTCTTCACCTTGATCGTAAAGAAATAAGTACCTCGCTGTGGTTGCCAACGGAAGGAAGTCTCCCAACAATGAAGGTCTCTGAAAATTCCAATGTCAGGATAGGTGGTTCGATCATTTTTAAAATCATACCCAATATTACCAATTTGCATACTCCATTTCTCAGTCAATTGGATATTCGCGATCGTCACATTAATACTATGTGTTCGAATTTCCCAAGAGGTGGGTTGGTCAATTTCTTG
>CALJIY010000345.1 GCA_937973945.1 uncultured Saprospiraceae bacterium
CCCGTCCAAAAATAATTTAGAATTAACCGTATCAGATCGTTTAGGTAGGCGAGCCATGGTCCACCAAGCTACGTTTCCTTCTTTGTCTCCATACATGAGATTGAGCCCTGGCGCATGGATTAGGGCAGCATTCTTTTCTACTTCTGCCATTGTTTTGGCGTGTGTAATACCATAGGTTGCCTGTAGATTTTTAGCAGGGAATTCATTATAAATCCACCAAGAAGCTACGGGTTGATTGGTCATTTCACCTACATCCGCTATCGCCTCATTAATGATCGGGCCATGTCTAGAAGTCTTTACCTCAAAGTTTACATCTTCTGCGCCTTTGACTGTGATCACTTCTTTTCGGACCGTCATATCTTCCCAATGATCTTTAAACCAGACTTGATTTGGATTGTCTGGATTGGGCTTCTCTATATATAAATCTATATCATCGTTTTCAAACATAGTCATCCCCACCGCATGATATTCATTATGTCCCATCACAGGGAATGGAACGCCTGCTAAATAATACCCATAATACTTATAGTCAGGGCAATCTAAATGAGCTTCATACCAGACAGATGGCTGTGCAAATCCTACATGCGTATCATTAGAAAAAATAACTTGTCCAGAAGTAGTTTTATCACCGCTAATCACCCAACTATTGCTACCCATAAAAGGGGCGACTGGTAGTTGTTCCATTAATTGACTAGTGGAAAAAGGAACGGCAGTATTTGTAGAAGAATTTTCTTTGATTGCTTCTTTAGCTGGAAAAACAGGAATCATTTGCGCCTTTGGATTCCAGTGAACATCTAAGTCTGCTAAATACCCTGCACCCCATTTATTTTGGATGCGGGTGACTAAGGGATCTGTTCGCCACCCCTGAGCAAAACTAAATGCCATATACCCAAATATAGCATAGGTGTCTTCAATTGTAAACGATTCTTTTTCTATTCCTAATAACTGATATTCAATGGGTGTAGCACCTTTCTCAATATAATCATTCACCCCATCAATATAGGCTAAGGCTGCTTTTTTAACTGGATCGTCATCCGGAATTTCTTCAAATAATTCCGCATTTTCAGTTGCTTTTACTCCCGTACCAATCGTTCGGAAGAAACGATCCATTTGGACTAAATCTGGTCCAAGTATTTCAGCTAATCTGCCCTTTCCTAATCGCTTCATTAATTCCATCTGCCACAATCTATCTTGGGCATGTACATAGCCTAGTGTATAATGTGCATCTACTTCACTCTGCGCATATATATGAGGGATACCAAAATCATCATAATAGACTTCCACTTCTTTCTCTATTCCTTGGAGGGTCACTTCTCCTTCATAGACGGGCTTAGTAGATTGGAGATAGGCATAGGCCGCACCCATTGCTAGGAGCGCTAGAAATAGTAAGCCTAAAAGGAGTGTTCTTAGTATCTTCATAGAATTTGTCTTGTACTAGTTGTAGATTCTTAAATAAATCTTGTGGGAAGGTACGAAATAGCGGAGCTAAGTCATGAAAATATTTACTATTAATTGACAAGTCTACTAAAGTAGTTGAAACTATACTTATCTTTTTTACCACGGATTCACAGATTGTAAGTGCTTACAATCCGTGCATCCGTGGTAAAAAAATAGTATCAACTGTACTTGCGTCGTTCCTTAAGCCTCCAACTCCAATATTTTAGTAGTTCTAGCTCTAGTATTCCGACATAAATCAGCATGTTCGACCAAAGACACCCCATAGCTAGGAATCATTTTACACAATTGCTTTTTCCATTTTTCACTAGCCATTTTATCCGGAAAGCATTGCTTCAATACATCCAGCATAATAGAAACAGAAGTCGAAGCGCCCGGCGAAGCCCCTAATAAAGCAGCTAAGGTGCCCGTAGCATCGGAAACGATTTCTGTTCCAAACTTTAATACACCACCACCTTCTTCATCCTTCTTTATAATTTGAACCCTTTGACCGGCGATGGCTAGTTCCCAATCTTTCATCTTTGCATCTGGAAAGAACACCTTGAGTGCTTTAAAGCGATCTGCTTTTGATTGGGTGACTTGTTCTATGAGATATTTAGTAAGCCCGATGTTATGAACCCCAGCAGAAAGCATAGGCCAAATATTATGAGATTCTAAGGAAAGCGGTAAATCCCAATAAGACCCATTTTTTAGGAATTTTGTAGAAAAACCAGCGTAGGGACCAAACAATAAGCCTCGCTTCCCATCCATATACCGAGTATCTAAATGAGGGACCGACATTGGGGGATTGCCAGTTGCTGCTTTCCCATATACTTTAGCTTCATGTTGTTCGATAACAGATGGGTTGTTGCAACGCAACCATTGTCCACTTACTGGAAATCCACCGTAGCCTTTTCCTTCTGGTATGCCTGTCTTTTCTAGTAGTGGGAGTGCCCCGCCGCCAGCACCAATAAAGACAAAATCGCCATAGACCGTACGATCTTTTCTATTTTTTACGGCTTCCATATCGACTCTCCAAGTGCCGTTCTTTTCTTGAGTAATATCTTGAATTTCTTGCCCAAGATGTAAGTTGACCCCATCACATTTTTTAAGATAAGCAATCATGCCTCTGGTAATAGCTCCAAAATTTACATCTGTCCCTATATCCATTCTAGTGGCAGCAATGGTTTCCTTTGGATTTCTATTTTTCATCATCAAAGGAGCCCACTTTGCAATTTCTTCAAAATTTTCTGAATAGCGCATCTCTTCAAACAGGGTATATTGCGTCAAGGCTTTATAGCGCTTTCGTAGGAAGTAAATATTCTCCTTTCCCCATACGAAGCTCATATGAGGTATATCATTAATGAATGGTTTTTTAAAAGGCAAACATTTGTTTTCTTTTAAATAGGCCCACAGTTGTTTGGATATTTCAAAAGATTCGCCAATGCGTAGGGCCTTAGAAATATCTATACTTCCATCTTCTTTTTCTGGGGTGTAATTTAATTCGCAAAAAGAGGAGTGACCAGTCCCAGCATTGTTCCAGGCATCAGAACTCTCTGCTCCTACTTTATTTAATCTTTCGTAGATATCAATTTCTACTTTAGGTAATAAGGCTTTAAGCAGTACGCCCAAGGTGGCACTCATGATACCTGCTCCTATTAAGATGATTTTTTTTGGTGCTGCTTTGCGTTTCATGTTGTTTGTATTTTAACCATTTAGGTACAGATAGAACTTATAGTTTTACCCTATTACTGAACAAAAATAAAAGAACCACAGAAAGCACAAAAGATAACAAAAGAAATAAGGGGTTTTCAGGATCTAACTTTTGTGTTCTTTTGTTTCTTTTGTGGTTCAAATTAAAAAAGTCCAGTAGTGTTATATGCTATGTGCTCTAAGTATTTAGGTGCTTAGATAAAATTCTATTTTAGTTTTTCCAATTGCTCCGAAATAAGAAAGTTAATTAATACTACATTGTATTCTTTGCAAAATACATTAAACTATTTATAGGTAAAAGTTGGACTACTAAGTTTTAATACCCACCAAAATAAGAGAATGTTACATCTATCTTAGTACAAGTAGCTCCTACTTAGTCGACTAAGTTTAGGATGATTATTCATCAACTAAACTTAAAACAATGAGCAGATCAAATCGTCATCGTTTTCAAAACGAAGTGAATGCAGGATCTATGGCGGATATTGCCTTCTTGTTACTAATCTTCTTTTTAGTAACCACTCAAATAGATACCGATAAAGGCATTTTCGTTAAACTACCATATTGGGAGGCCAATCCTCCTAAAACGGATATTCCTTCCCGTAATGTTTTTTCGATTAAAGTGAATGGGGAAAATGAATTGTTGGTGGAAGGGAAAGCCACGAAAATAGATGATTTAACGAGGGAGATTAAAGACTTTATTATGAATCCCTTCATGGATCATCATTTAGCTTCTGCGCCTAATAAAGCGGTAGTAGCTTTACAAAATGATAGAGGTACATCCTACCAAACTTATGTAGGGGTGTACAATGAAATAAAAAGAGCCTATGCAGAATTATGGGAAGAGGAAGCAAATAGACGATACGGAAAATCTTTCTTAGACCTACCTAAATTGGCGCAGTTGGAAATAAGAGCAGCTATTCCTTCTGTTATCTCTGAGTCAGAACCTACTGACTTTTAAACAACTTCGATAAAAAAAGGCTTGCAACCTACAGAGTAAGCGCAAGCCTAAAGTATTTCGATTCTCTCTATTGGGTTGAAATACTTTTTACTTTTGGCTTGTAAAAATGGGTTTTTTCAATAAAGAGGTTTGATATTTTATCAGCTTATTTTCGGGTTCGCAAATATCATTTTTTTTAATAAAAGATATAATGTTATTTTTTAAAGATTTCCTTACTGCATTTAATCAAGATATTTTATAAGTAATTGATTGTTAGTTTATTAAGTGTGTTTATTTGGTGTTTTTCCTTAAAAACATTGCATGGTTGTTCAAGTAACAGCGTGTATACAATTCTTTTTTGTTCGAAAAAGAATTTCTTTTATGACTGTAAATAGAACAAATCTAATGAACAAAAGAAGGCACAGAGAGTGGTGGGAAGAAGTAGGTATGGAGCGATAGGAATACTTAAGCTTACATCTGTTGGAAATAGAAACTATCAAGTACTAAGGGAAAATAAAAAGACTTGCAACCTAACTTAAGTAAGTGCAAGCCTAAAAGTATTTCGATTCTCTCTAATTAGAATGAAATACTTTAATTGTAACATTTGGTTTTTAAATATTTTATAGTTTATGAAGTTGTATAAGAATGTAGACTGAGATTAGTTGTAAGTGCTTGATTGTTAGGACACAGTCTTTTTTATTTTTCGTAGCCTTAGCTACGGGAAATAAAAAAGGCGAAGTCATTAACAATCAATGACTTGCAAATAAGCCAG
>CALJIY010000346.1 GCA_937973945.1 uncultured Saprospiraceae bacterium
TTTTTAGCTAAATAAATAATCGGCGTATCTAAAACAGCTATGATCAATCGCAACCAATAAGTTCCTAATATATACGTAACAAGCACCGTCATAAATGGTAGCGGATTAGAACTTAAAACAATCCAAGCCAAAATAGAAAATACCGTATTGTCAATTAAAGCAGATACCATTGTGGATAAATTATTCCTTAACCACAAGTACTTTTCTCCGGTTCGTTTTTTTAGCCAACTATAAAACCACACATCATAAAACTGGCTCATAATATACGCTAGCATGCCCGCAAAAAATAAAGAAAATTGTAAAGTAAATAAAGCAGCAATATGATTATGAAAAGGAAGTGCCCACGCCATGTTCTCTCCTGCTTGTTCTGCCGTTAAAGGAGAAAAACCAAGGGTCAACAGCATCATAAAAGAAAAGAATAAATGAGCAAATAATCCCATAAAGACTCCTCTTTTCGCAGCTTGCACGCCATAATGTTCTCCGAGTATATCTGTTGCCAAATAGGAAGAAGAAAATAAAATAGTTCCTAGTGCAACTGGTTCTGGATATAAACTAAATTGTACGGCCTTTAATACCTGAATATTAGCGATTACAATAGACACCGCAATATAAGCATACAAACCTCCAGCGCCATAGAATCGATTAAAGCACAGAATCGCTACAAAACAACTGCACAACATAATAACCCATAAACACTCTGGTGGCCAGGTGTTCATTTTTGCAATTAATACTTCTGCTAAATGGTCCATCTAATAATGATATAATTTTACTCCGTACTAAACACAAGATTCGGCAATTCTACTAATAATTCATAGTGACTCGTAGAAAATAGTAAATCCTATACAGAACCAATGTCACAAAAAAAGCCTCTAAACTCATAAAAAACAGCAATTAGTTGGACAGTTTTTAAATTCGTATTATTTTTGCGCACTATTTTTAAATTCAATTTACATTAAAACATATTTATAAAACCATTGAGGATTAGCTTTTAGAGTGTGTATCTAGGTTTTTAACCATAACAAGGAAAAAAGAAAATAGTCCTTTGAACAGTTCATTCTGGATATTTCAATAAATTTTTACCTTTCATTCTTATAGATAAGCGTCCTTAAAACGAAGAAAAATAACTACCTTGTTTCCTTTCAAACTGGACTTCAACTAGTTAAAATTCTTCATTAAAATTCAAAACAAAGCGAATATGGGTCAATCTATTACTTATGCAATTCCAGTTATGGGCGTCCTGGCGCTCCTGTACACTTTCTGGAAATCCGCTTGGGTGTCTAAGCAGGATGTAGGTTCTGAAAAAATGGCATTTATTGCCAAAAATATTGCAGATGGTGCAATGGCATTCTTAAGAGCAGAATACAGAGTATTGGCTGTGTTTGTCGTTGTAGTTGCTGCTATTTTAGCATTTACTGCTGGCGCAGACTCTTCGCCATTTGTAGCGCTTTCTTTTATATTAGGTGCTATTTGTTCTGCTTTAGCAGGTTTTCTCGGTATGCGAGTAGCAACTAAAGCGAATGTACGTACCACCAATGCTGCACGAACTAGTTTAGGAAAAGCATTAGAAGTTGCTTTTGGTGGTGGTGCAGTAATGGGATTAAGTGTTGTTGGATTAGGTGTTTTAGGTTTGGGGTCTTTATTCATTCTTTATAAAGGCATGTTTGGAATTGACACCGTAGACAATGTGAGAAGATTGATTACTGTTTTAACAGGATTTTCTTTCGGTGCATCTTCTATTGCCTTATTTGCTCGTGTAGGTGGAGGTATATATACCAAGGCTGCCGATGTAGGAGCGGATTTGGTAGGTAAAGTCGAAGCAGGTATTCCTGAAGATCATCCTTTAAACCCTGCTACTATTGCAGATAATGTAGGGGATAATGTAGGGGATGTTGCTGGTATGGGTGCCGATTTATTTGAATCTTATGTAGGTTCTATTATAGGTACAATGGTATTAGGTGCAGCATTTATGGGATCTGTTGGTTTCGAAGGAACTAATGATTTTGATGGATTGAATGCCGTATTGTTGCCATTAGTATTAGCAGCTACAGGTATTATTACTTCTATTATCGGTACTTTCTTAGTAAAGGTAAAAGATGGTGGGGATCCGCATAAAGCATTAAATTTAGGAGAATTTGTTGCCGCTGGTTTAATGTTGGTGTTAACTTACCTTATCATTAACTGGATGTTACCAGCTCGTTGGACATTTGGAGCAATGGAATATTCTTCTTTCGGTGTATTTGCAGCTGTTATTATCGGATTAGTTTCTGGTTTAGCAATTGGTAAGATCACAGAATATTATACAGGTACAGGCACAAAGCCAGTACAAGGTATTGTAGACCAATCTGTAACAGGTGCAGCAACCAACATTATTGCTGGCTTGGGTGTAGGAATGATGTCTACAATGTGGCCAACTTTAATTTTAGCTGCAGCCATTATTGGTGCACACCATTTTGCAGGTTTATATGGTATTGCCATAGCAGCAGTAGGTATGTTATCTAATACAGGTATCCAATTAGCAGTTGATGCTTACGGTCCTATTTCGGATAATGCAGGAGGTATTGCAGAAATGGCAGAATTACCAAAAGAAGTACGTCAGCGTACCGATAAATTGGATGCAGTAGGTAACACGACTGCAGCGATTGGTAAAGGTTTTGCGATCGGTTCTGCGGCTTTAACAGCATTAGCATTATTTGCAGCCTTTATGGTAACAGCAGGTATTACTTCTATTGATATAGCGCAACCAAAAGTAATGGCAGGTTTATTAATCGGTGGTATGTTACCATTCGTTTTCTCTGCAATGTCTATGGGCGCAGTTGGTCGTGCAGCGATGGATATGATTCAAGAAGTACGTCGTCAGTTCAAAGATATTCCTGAATTAAAGGCAGCTTTGGCAATGATGAAAAAGAACGATGGTAAAGAAATGTCAGAATGGAGTGCTGGTGATCGTGCGGTATTTGATGCAGCAGATGGCAAAGCAGAATATAGCAAGTGTGTAGAGATTTCTACAGCAGCTTCAATTAGAGAAATGGTCGTTCCTGGTTTATTAGCAGTTATCTCTCCAGTGGTCATCGGTTTCGGTGGTGGTGCAGAAATGTTAGGTGGCTTATTAGCTGGTGTAACCGTTTGTGGTGTATTAATGGCGATCTTCCAATCGAATGCAGGTGGTGCTTGGGATAATGCGAAGAAGATGTTTGAAGAAGGAGTGACGATCCAAGGCGAAAAGCATTACAAAGGTTCTGAGGCACATAAGGCAGCGGTTGTTGGTGATACAGTAGGTGATCCATTTAAGGATACTTCTGGACCATCATTGAATATATTATTAAAGTTAATGTCTGTAGTAGCTTTGGTTATTGCACCATTCTTATAATCGAGTATTTAACTAGTCCAAAATATATTTTCTATATTGCAGCTTGCAATGTAAACCAACTTTAAATTTATTACGCAGATTCCATGCTTTATGGGATCTGCGTTTTTTTTTGGGAGAGATTGAGAGTTTTTTTTTGAACACGGAGGCACAGGGACACGGAGTTTTTTGAGGGGTAAAATATATTATAGATGGAAAAAGAAGAGACTTTAATGGGTTTTATATTGGTAAGCATTGAATTTTTCTTAAGTTAGACTTAGTCAAAACATGACTGAACTTGAAATAATAACAAAAAGGTTAAAACTGCGCCTAATTAAACACTCCGATTTAGAATCGAATTCAAGCTGGATATGCCGTAGAAAATACTGGTTCCATTAAAGTTCTCGAAAAGGCTGGAATGACAAGAGAAGGACGAGGCAGACAAGTATTGCCTTTAAAAACGGGATGGTCAGACAATTTTGAATATGCAATACTTGAAACGGATGAGAGGGAAATCAAATAAACATAATACTGACTAAAATGACAAGCCTCTCTATAGCAAATATTACCTGTTATTTATATCTGGATAAGCACAGCGGTACAGCGTAAAATTTAAGTTCTGTACCGCTGTGTTTATCAGTAGTAAAATCTAATTCTAATTAAGCCATCAACATAAATTCCGACACCACGACCTCAGAAATGGTTTTCTTTACTCCATTTTTATCCTCATAGGTACGATGTACTAGCTTTCCATTAATCGCTACTTGCTTTCCTTTTTTTAATAGCGTCCCCATTAATTCTGCTGTTTTGCCCCAACCGATAATTTGATGCCATTGGGTATCTTCTATCTTTTCACCATCCTTGTCTTTTCGGACCTCTTTCGTAGCCAAACTAACACGTGTTAGCGCGTTACCACTATCTAACTTTTTAGTTTCAGGATCTCGTCCTAGATGTCCAATTAGGCGTACAGAATTTCGTAAGTTGTTCATTACTTTTGTTTTTAAGAAGTGACTAGCTGATCGCCTAGTTACTTCGGTTCGTTAATAAATAGCGTTAGAAATTCATAGAAAGAGCTAAGATCTAATCCGAAGAACATTGGAGCGCAGGCGCTATACATTAGTTATTAGCTGTAGTATAGCCCTGCACCCCGCTACCCATTACGAGAAATAGATAGGTTCAAAAAATCTAAACACTATGCTATGATTAAAACGCTACTGCAAAGTAAAGTCGCCATCCAAGTACTAGTCGATAAATAATCGCTTAATGCCGTTTGTAGCCGTTTGTAAACGCTTATGAGGCAATTATTAGTAATAATTAGTGGGTTCAATCTCCTATAGTCCGATTCGTCGGAATTTAATTGTCTATAGTTTAGTTTGCTTTTTTCTTTGTACTAAGAAATTTTTCTAACTTCATTTAAATTCCTTAGCGATGAAAAAGTCAAATATTTATGTACTACTTTTAATGGGTGTGTTAATTGCGATTAGTTATCTCTATAGTAATATGAATAATTATGATGAGCCAACTATCAATTCAATTGAAGGAGGTTTGTTTAAATCGCTTCAAGTAGGTGATTTATTTGTATTACAAAATGACCAAGAAGAGGTAAGTGAGTTTTTTAAGGTGGTAGGCAATCCAAAAGCTGATTTGATAGCTATTGTCATGGGTAATTCAAGTTATAATCAGAATTTTAATAATCAAGATTTTTTAAATAACGATTGGATAATAAAAGGAATTAATCGCTCGATTTACTTTGATTCTACATTAGAACAACTCCCCTTGCACACTATTAAAGAAAAGTGCTATGGAGCAAAGACTTGTAGTGGATATCGGATAAACTATCCACCTGATCAATTCCCATTATTCGCACAACTTCTAAATTCACCTCTTGCTGTTGTCTTGTTGATTATTCTTTTCTTTTTCTTAATTTGGTTAGCGGATATAATTAGTCTGTTTCTAAGTAGCAGGTTTAAATACTTATCAAAAAAAGTAGTATTGTTCATACTTGGCTGTTGCCTATTTTTATTTATTAACTGGATACAGTTTCAAGGTTATCTTACTTATGCAAAAATTAATAATCTTCCGAGAATTTCGTTTGTATCGTATACCAGTATATATAATGTAATACTAGAAAGTCTACCAATTTTTTTTCTGTTTCATTTTTTAAAGAATCTGTATTTTCAACAATTAGAATTTGCTGAACAAGAAGTAGCTAAACTTCTAACTATTTTAGTAGGCGGAGTAGTTTCTCAGTTAATGATGGTGACATTAATTTATTGGTTTGTTCCTGAGTATGAAATTCCAGGAATCAATTATTATAGTTTAGATCAAATGGGATATAATTTTTTAACAAAAGGGATGATTGTTAATTGTGGAATTTTTGCCATTGCCAATTTTCTAAATAACCTACGAAAACACCTAAGCGAATTACGTTTCAAAGCAAAACGATTAATCCGTTCTGAAGAACAAACACTTACTTCTCAATCAGAATTAAATACCTTACAAGCCAAAGTAAATCCACACTTTTTATATAATTCTTTAAATTCCTTAGCCAGTTTGGCGCAGACGAATCCGAGCAAGACAGAAGAAATGGCATTGGCATTATCTGATTTTTATAAATATAGTATTAATCGGCAAGAAAATCCTTGGAGTACAATTGAAAAAGAAATAGAACTATTGAAAGTTTATTTAGGGATTGAAAAAATCCGTTTTGGAGAACGCCTTCAATATACTATAGAAATGACACCGACAATAAGTAGCCATTCTATTCCTCACTTTTTATTACAACCTTTGGT
>CALJIY010000347.1 GCA_937973945.1 uncultured Saprospiraceae bacterium
TATACTAAATCCCTGATACTCAAACAGATACTTTTATCTCAAAAAAAGAAGTACAAAAACCAAAACACATATAATTAATTATAATGAAACCTAAGTAGATAAATCTCCGTTATGGTGAAGTGACATACTATGGCGGCACTACTTCCTGCCTACTACTAAAAACACGATGCATGATCAATCATGCGCATTAAAACAGCATTTATGAAACACTTACTATTCGTAGCATTCCTTGCTATGTTTACAAACTCCTACGACAACATTACGGAAGAAATTTATCTGAACGAAGACGGATCAGGCAAGTACAATGTTTACACAAACAAAGTACCAGCCATGAAGCTTGCTATCATGGAGCGGTTTCGCAAAGAAAATAACTACCAAGGAGAAGAAATTCTATTGGAGAAAATGGCAGAAACTAAAATTTGGGAGGAAAATTCTGAAAATTTCAGCTATTCTACTGCTGCCAAGCAAGATGCTTCAAAAGAAGTTTTACAACATCCTGCAAAGCGAAACCTGCTTGCTAATATTATCAATTTTACGGTCGGTAATAAACAAATGAATTCTATTAATACCGGCGTGATGTGTAAGTTTAAATCCTTAGAAGAATTAAACTTATTAATGCAACTGACTCGATTAGATCCTTTAAGGGATTTTAAATCTTTAGAATTGCCAACGCAAAATCAAGGCATGGAAATCATTGATAATAAGTTGGTATTTAATACGAAGACTACTGCTAATTTAGATATAAAAGTAGCCCCAAATGCTACCTTCAAAACAGTCCTCTATCTACCTAAAAAAGTAAAGAAAGTAAAAAGCAAATTCCTTAGCTCTAAAAAAGACCAAGTCGTTACGATGGAATACAATCTTGCAGATGTACTTTCTGGTAAGGTGAATACAGATTTTGAAATTAAGTGGAAGTAATTGAGGTACGGAGGTTTTGAACACTGAGACACTGAGGCACGGAGACACGGAGGCACAGAGATATATTTTCTTTGTGCCTCTTTGTTATTTGTAGCAAGCTTAGAACTGCGTACTAATGAAGATTATAGGCTGCACGGTATAATTTACTTTAATTCTCAGTGACTCTGTGACTCCGTATTCTATACAAACATATAAGACTCTGTTTCTCTTTACCTCGTAAAACCATTAAGATTTGTCAAAAATTCTTGCCCTTCTCGACTCTCTTTCAAGTGTTCTAAATAATTTCCAGAAGGAATAAGAAGGCATCCTTCAATTGAATAATTATACTGATAGACCCAACAATCAATTACTTCCTCCTTTAACAATACAGGCGCTTCCACTCGAATATATTCCATTGGTGGGGGAAATTCTGGTCCAATCCCTTCATATCGATCAATTATCGGCCACATTTCTTGGGCATTAGACAATTTAAAAACATGTCCCTGAACCCATGTATTACTACCCTTCTGAGGTATGAGTCCTGGATATTGTCCTATATCGTATAACTTTCCTTCCAGTATTGCCTCGCCTAAAAATTCACTATTGTCTTTTAGATAAGTCGCAATTGGAGTTACCAATCCACCCATTAAAGTACCATAAACAAATAAGTGATCGTTCATATTTTATAAAAAATTGGTATCTTGTATATGAGAACAGAGAAGCGAGAGCAGAGAATAGAGACAGATTACTTTTAAAAATGACGATATTTCATTCTCTATGAACGAAATTCGTCTCTACGCTCTCTTCTCTGCTCTCTGTTCTAAAAAAAGTGCCACCAGTGGTGACAAATTGACCTTCCATACCAGCAAATATATTAAACTGATAGATCGAAAGTGATAGAACCTTTACTAAATACGATGAAAACAAGGATTTCCTTCTCTGATAAAGAAGTAATGAACGCTATTCGTAGTGAAGGAAATGCAGAACCGGTCAATTGGTTTCTAAGTCAAACACAGGTTTATGCTTTAGGGACTTGGCAAAAAAAGTTTCCAAGACTCCAAGAAGAAGATTGGAAAGCCATATTCTCTGATGTGCACTACAAACTGGTTAAACGTTTAAAAGGAGGATTAACTTTGCAAGCAGGCACTAAATTATCTTCTTACTATACCACGGTTGTTGGTTATGCGATCTTAGATCATATAAAGAAGCAAAAAGATAATCAAACTACGGAAGTAACGAATGCGGTTATCGGTTTAAATACAGCCCTCCCCACACACCAATTTGAAGCAGAACAAGTTGCTACCGCTATTAGAAATATGTTGGTGGACATTACTAAAAATGAAGACCAAGTACAAGTAATGTTGTTATTCTCAAAAGGTTATTCTTATAAAGAAATTGTACAAAAAACGAATTATAAAAGTGAGGGCGCTTGTAGAAATGCCTACGGAAAAGCTAAGAAAAAAGTGAGTGACTTTATGCTAGCTAATCCACAAAAAGGAAAAGAACTTAGAAGATTATTAAGCAGTAAGTGAAGTATAAAGTATAAAGTAGTAGGTATGAAGTATAGTAAGACGTTGACAGCCAATGTTTAAAAAATCATATTGGTCTACTTTTACTAAGCGTTAAAAGCACAACAAAAAGACATGAATTATACAGATAAAATAGAAGCATATACAACTGGAAAGATGTCCGCTCTTGATCAATTGGTTTTTGAGCAAGAGCTTGCAGAAAATGGTTCTTTAAAAGAGGCATTTGAAGCGCATCAATTGACGGAGGCCTTATTAGGTTTTACGGCGAACAACCTGTCTGAAGCAGCCATTTTAGGTACTGCTGTACCGCAGGCGGAGACAAGCGGTGGTGTTTCTAAGGCTATCTATTATGGGGCTAGTCTTTTAGCCTTATGCCTTATTGGTCTGTTTACTTTTATCTATACGACTTCTTCCGAAACCATTTCCACGCCAACGTCAACAAACGTAGAAGCAACAGAAGCGATTGCTACTCCAGCTGTGCCTACCCCATCAAAGCAAGCGGCAAAAGAAACCATTATATTCCAAGATCCTATTCAGGAGCTAAAGCCTATACAAAAGCCTGCCCCTGTAGCTACACCAGCAAAAGTAAAGACCAAAAAAATCAACAAACCTAGACCTATTGCTGCTGCTAAGAAAAAAGCACCAGCCATACATATACCAATCAAAAAAGAAGTCCCAGTACTAGTGGCAAATCTTTCCTCCAAAAAACAAATTCAAAAAGGAGAAAACGTTTCCTTTACAGCAGGACAAAGTATCACCTTTGAGCCAGGCTTTGTAGTAGAAGCGGGTGGTTCCTTACATGCACAAATTGGAGACAAAACTTTGGATTAACTGCTTGATTTTCAATAGATTTAGACTTCCCAAGTTTTGGAAACTTGGTAAGTCTTTTGAAAATTTAAGAAGTCAATCCGCCTTACTCCCGAACCAACTCCAATTGATCCGAAATATGACTTTTAATCTCCTCAAAGACAATCGTCGCTTCGCCCGCTGAAGATCGATATCTTCCCTTTCCCAAATCAGAGCTAATCAAACCATCTTTAGACACTACAAATTCCTTCATGATCTTTGGGGTAAATAAATCCGACAGCATACTTTCTTTTGGGGGTAGCATACCGTCTATTAGATAATATTTAACGCTAAACGACTCCCCCTCGGGTTGAATGGTCAATGCCCAAGATTCATGATGACCACCAAGAGTGTAAGTTCCTACTAAGTCGCTTAAATCCATTGGCACTATATAATCTTGACAATTTGGATTGGGAAAGCAAATGTCTTTGGTCGGATGCTTCGCATAGGTACTACCAGGTACAAACCCATTCATGCTCGGTAAACTAGCTTTCTTATCCATAAATTTTTCTTCTGCTAGTATTTTCAGGACCTGCGGATGATCTCCATTTTCACACGATTGTTGTACATGAGAATAGATCACTTGACCCGAAGCTAGGTTATAATCAAAAGTCTCTTTCTCTTCACAAGGTAATTCCTGTACTAAGGTGGCCCCAATCAATTCCCAATTGTCTTGTTGAAATCTAAACCGATGGGTGTTGTGCCACTTTGATCGACTCCCGCCGAAGTGCTTTAATACAATAGCACCTCGCTCTATCACCACACTTTCAAATGGATCGCCCATCATGCCCCCATGTTCACTTGGTAAGACAGGACCCCTCGCCCGATGCATTAGATGCCAGTCTGTTCCCTTATTTTTAAAAACTAAAAGGGCTCTTTCTGTCCCCATATCCCCTTGTTCATCCGTATTGACCACCAATACTTTTTCTGCAATTTGGTCTTTGTCTAAATCACCTGTGGCATCGTCTACTAACGTATATCCATCCGGTAATTCTAAAGTAAAAGGAGGTACTTTTTTTTTAATAGGTATTTCTGGCGTATCTATTATCTCTGGTACTTGGGTGGTCGTAGGGGTTTTAGGCTTAGGTGTTGTCGTGGTGGAAGAAGGGCAGGCAGAAAGTAATAAGCTTAATCCTACTAGGGGAAAGAGTTGTTTTTTCATAGTTATGGGGTTTTGAAAGAAAGTTCAAGCCTGCCCGTTCGTGCCTTCAGGCAGGCAGATTCAAGTGTCAAGACCAAGCCTGCCTGCGTTCCTTGGAAGGCAGGTATCAAGAGTAAGTTCTCAAAATATCCACCACTGTCTGGATTAGGATTTATAAGATTTAAAGATTATTAGGATTTTCGATGGTGCCACTGTGCAAAAGTCTACTAATCTTAAAATCTACGAATCTTATTTCTGACAATTAAGCTGTATTGAGCATTTACTATCAAAACTCACAAATCGTTGACAACCAGATTTATATAAAACTGTCGTTTTATTTTTGACATAGTTTATTGAACAGTTTTGGTTTTAACCTTCTTATGTAGTTTTTTAATTTTAAAGTAAGATAAGTAAAACGTTGGAAAGACTAACTTTATTTGAAAAAACAAATCCAGAACAGTACGGCCATTCTGGATTTATTCATGGAAGTTGGTTCACGTTTATTAAATTTTGAGCATTTAATACACTACTAGACATTTTTAATTTGAACCACAAAAAAAATTGCGGCTAAGCCGCCATAAGCCTTTTGTGGTTCAATTATTTTTGTATATTAGAATTTCATCTAAACACATAGAGCACATAGGCTATGTGCCTAAGTGTTAAAAACAAATAAATGACTAAAACAATCCAACCAGGCACGATAGGAGAAGTAAGCACCATCGCCCAAGACGAAGACATGGCTAGCTATTTAGGAAAGGACACAGAAGGTCAATTTCCCGAAGTATACGCCACCTCTAAAATGATCGCTTTAATGGAATTCGCCGCTGCGGAAACCATGAAACCCCTTTTGGCAACAGGAGAATTATCGGTAGGCGTAGGTGTCAACATTATGCACTTAGCCGCTACGCCTAACCACACCAAGGTAATCGCTAAAGCTACCTTTTTAGGATTGGAAGGTAAATTGTACCGTTTCAAAGTAGAATGCTTTGATACTGGTGGTTTGGTTGGAAAAGGAGAGCATACTAGAGCGATCATAGAATTCGATAGATTGGTCGCAAGTGGGCAAAAACGAGTACAAAACGAATACATTTACCATTGCGTTCATCCGGAATATTGGGCAAAATACGCAGATAAGGAAACCTACTTTCCAGAACAATTTGAGGAAGAAGGTTTTATTCACCTTTGCCGAGAAGACCAAATGGAGCATGTTCGAACCAATTATTTTGTTGGCGTACCAGAAATTACGGTCTTAAAAGTAGATGTGAAAAAGTTGACGGCTCCTTTAAAGGTCGAAGCGGCTAAGGGGCAGACTTTTCCGCATATTTATGGGGGGCTGAATCGGGAGGCTGTTGTGGAGGTTTCTGTGATTCGGAATGAGTGACGTTTACTAAAAAGCCCTCGCAAACATTACATTTACAAGGGCTTATGTGAACCCATCAGGATTCGAACCTGAGGCCTGCTCATTAGAAGTGAGCTGCTCTATCCAGCTGAGCTATGGGTCCTATGTAGATTGCCTTATTCCTAAGGCGCTGCAAATTTGGCACTTTATTGGAATAAAAGCAAACTTTTTAAACCAAATTAAAAAGATTTTTAACACCTATTGTTCGATCCACGTTAAAGCCCTCCGCTGAGCCGAAGCCTGCGGGCCGCCCATAAGTTTTGGCCTTTGCTCTTAAAAACTCCAAAAAGTCCTTTCCAGAGATGGGAGTAGACAATTCTGAGGAGTCTGGATCAAAGAATTGGGTCTTAAAAGCTAGGATTAAGGCTTCCTTTTTGTCTTCATAGCCTGTGATATCAACCACAAAGTCTGGGACTAAGTTCCGATCTTGTATATAATGATATAAGGCTTGTGGTCGCCAGCGATCTTGAATAGCACCATCCTCGCCTGTTGTTTGTACTTTTATGAGACCTGAATAGAAACAGGCATCTGCTACCAATTTGGCCGCTCTACCATGATCTGGATGGCGATCTGTTAAGGAATTGGCCAAGATAATGTCGGGTTGGCATTCTCGAATAACCGATATAATCTTAAGCAAGTTGGTCTGAGAATAGCGAAAGAAGCCATCTGCAATCTGGATATTCTTTCTAAACTTTGCGCCCATCATTTTGGCGGAATTGGCAGCCTCCACCAATCGGATTGGGCCACTGCCTCTAGTTCCTAACTCCCCCATCGTCAAATC
>CALJIY010000348.1 GCA_937973945.1 uncultured Saprospiraceae bacterium
AGAGCAATATCTGTTCAACTAGCAAAAGAGGGCGCAAAAGTCGTTGTAAATTATAACAGCTCTAGATCTGGCGCAAAGAAAACGCTAGAAGAAATAGCAGCTTTCAAAGGTAAGGCAATTGCAGTCAAGGCGGATATCTCCACATTAAGAGGTATTAAAAGTTTAAAGGCTAAGACGATAAAAGCTTTTGGCAAAAAAGTGCATATTCTTGTGAATAATGCAGGTGGACTTTTTGCACGTAAAACACTACAGGAGTTTGATGAGGATTTCTATAACCTAGTTATGGATGTCAACTTTAAAGGAACTGTTTTTGCGATGCAAGCATTCGAGCCAATGATGGGTAAAGGCACCTCTATCATCAATCTTTCTTCCCTTGCGGCAAGAGATGGTGGCGGTGGTGGATCTGCATTGTATGCATCCTCTAAAGGAGCAGTTACCACCTTTACCAGAGCAATGGCGAAAGAGCTAGGACCCAAAGGAATAAGAGTCAATGCACTTTGCCCAGGACTAATTGGGACTAAATTTCATGACGACTTTACAAAAGATGAAGTACGAACAATCGTTGCTGGAAAAACACCAGTAAGACGAGAAGGGAGAGCTGATGAAGTTGCCGATTTAGTAGTTTATTTGGCCTCTGATAAAAGCACGTTTATAACAGGAGCCAATTTCGATATAAATGGTGGCTTAGCTTTTTCTTAAGTTTCAAAGTTAATAGGATTATGGTGTTTTTTTAATTTACCATCATCTGATTTTAACGACCAACCCTAATTCAACTTTTTTTCTAAATAAATAATTAAGTATTTTTATTTAAAATACGGAACTGAAAAGGAAAATCAACTTTTTAGAAAGCCATTGGTGTAACTGAATTGTTGAAAATTAAAAACTGTAACTCTAAAGTAATCATGAAAAAAGTAGTAACATTTGGAGAAATTATGCTTCGTTTAACGCCGCCAGGATTCAAGCGTTTTTCTCAAGTAAATTCATTTGATGCGATATATGGTGGTGGAGAAAGTAATGTAGCCGTGTCCTTAGCAAATTATGGCGTGCCTGTAGATTTTGTCACTCGATTACCTCAAAACGATTTGGGGGAGTGTGCATTAATGGAAATGAGAAAAAGAGGGGTAGGTACGCAACATATCGCAAGAGGCGGAGAGCGCTTAGGTATTTACTTTTTAGAAATAGGGGCGGTTAGTAGAGGAAGTAAAGTAGTATACGATAGAGCACATTCTGCTATGTCCACGATTGAAAAAGGAATGATTGACTGGGCAGGAGTATTTAAAGATGCAGAATGGTTTCATTGGACGGGGATCACACCTGCTATATCACAAGGTGCGGCAGATGCTTGTTTGGAAGCGATCCAAATGGCTAATAAAATGGGTATAACGGTTTCAACAGATTTGAACTACCGAAAGAAATTATGGAAATACGGTAAGGAACCTGGTGAAGTGATGCCTGAATTAGTTGCAGGTTGTGATATTATCTTAGGAAATGAAGAAGATGCGGAGAAGCACTTTGGTTTGCACCCAGAAGGACTGGATGTAACCGCTGGTCATGAAGTTGACGCAAAATCTTATCTATCTGTTTTGCAACAGTTAATGAAGATGTTCCCAAGAGCTAAAAAGGTAATTACGACCTTAAGAGGATCTATTAGTGCTTCTCATAATACTTGGTCTGGTGTCTTGTATGATGGTCAAACTTTGTACGAAGCGCCGACGTATCAAATTACCCATATTGTAGATAGAGTAGGAGGAGGAGATAGTTTTATGGGGGGCTTGATTTATGGCTTATTGAAATATCCAGAGGATGACCAAAATGCATTGAATTTTGCTGTGGCCGCTTCTTGTTTAAAGCACACCATTTATGGAGACGCTAATTTAGCAACAGTTGATGAAGTAGAGAAATTGATGGGTGGGGATGCATCTGGTCGTGTGGCTAGGTAATTTTTAAAATACAAAAAACAAATCCCAAATTTCAAATTCCAATCATGTGATTGGAATTTGAGACTTGGGATTTAGAATTTCAAAAAGAATGGCAAAATTCACAAAAATACAAGTCTTAACAAAAGCGGCAGAACAAGGTATGATGCCGCTTTTTTATCATGCAGATATTGAACTAGGTAAAAAGGTAATAACAGCTTGTTACAAAGGCGGTGCACGCTTATTAGAATTCACAAATAGAGGAGACTTTGCCCACGAAGTATTTGGCGAATTAAATAAATTTTGTCGCGCAAAATTACCGGAGATGATCATGGGCGTAGGGTCGATTAATGACGCAGCGACGGCTTCTTTGTTTATGCAATTAGGCGCAGATTTTATAGTCTCTGCTTCTTTGAGAGAAGATATAGCTAAAGTTTGTAATCGAAGAAAAGTACCTTATATGCCCGGCTGTGGAACGCTTACGGAAATAGGAAAAGCAGAGGAGTTGGGTTGCGATATAGTGAAACTATTTCCAGGTAGTGTATATGGTCCCGGTTTTATTAAATCAATCAAGGGCCCTCAGCCGTGGACAACGATTATGCCGACAGGTGGCGTTGCACCAACAGTAGAAAA
>CALJIY010000349.1 GCA_937973945.1 uncultured Saprospiraceae bacterium
AGCTTTTGCCGCAAAAATGAGTAGAAAATCCTTTGGTAGTTTGGCCTTAGTATTTGTATCTATTTTCATCGCTAGTATCCTGTTTGCTATCCTACCAAGATGGGGTTTAACGGATGAATTTCTAAACAGTATTAACTATTATGATGTTGATAAAATTGATAGGAATGTAGAGGTATATCATATTATTATGTTTGGATTCGTCTATTACTTGGGTCAAATTGGCTTGGAATGGTGGTTGGATAAGCGGATAGATCGTTAACTAATGAATACTTACTCTTAGAGAGGAAGACCAGTTATTAAAATCGCCCAAAAGCTCAAACCTTTAAGCCTTCCTCATTGTTAAGTATTGTAAAAGAAATTGGATAAATAGAAATAGATATTTTAAGACATTTTAATTACATCAAGCAATTATGTAATTTTTTTAATAAACTTACGTCTTAATAGCACAAACTACAGTATACACAACATCAACCAAACCATACAATGAGTAAAAATCCACCGCTATTACAAGACTATTCTCCAGCCTTATTATCATTGATTCCAATGTTATTTGCTGCCTGGTCAGACTCTGTATTGACCCCAAGCGAGATTAAGTTATTGAGACAAAAAGCTAGTGAAATCAAGCATCTTGGAGAGGGGGAACTAGAATTAATCCAAACATGGAGTGATCCACGAAACCCACCACCCAGGTATTTATTTGAGCATTGGGAGCAGTTATTAGTGAAGGCTTCTAAGAAATTAAGCACGAATAAAAAGAAGTCTTTGGTGGCTTTAAGTATGCAAATGGCTCGTCAAAGTGCCAGAAAAGCAGATGTAAAAGCTTGGGTTAATTCTGATGAAAAGGCAGCCTTAATGGATCTAGAAGAGTCCCTGGGTTTGGTGAGTGATACGACCTATGAGCGGCTATTTGCCAGTGAAGAAAAAAAGAAAGCGCCTACCTATTCGTTTGATCCAAAACAGATTACCGCCTTATTGGATGGGGATACGGCGGAATTCCGCCAACGGGTAAAAAAGCTATTGGAAGACCCTGTTTTTAAATATAAGACGATGCGTTCTAAAAAGGCGTATAGAGATCGAGTATTAGAATGGTGTCATTTATTGGCAGAGCAAGGCTATGGAGCATGGGCATTCCCAAAAGAATATGAAGGGCAGGATAATATGAAAGAGTATATAGCCTTGTTTGAAACCTTGGGCTATCATGATTTGAGTTTGGCTATCAAATTTGGGGTGCAGTTTGGATTATTTGGCGGCGCCTTATATAATTTGGGTACTAAAAAGCACCATGATAAATACTTGAGAGATACGGGTTATTTAGACTTGTCGGGTTGTTTTGCCATGACAGAAACGGGGCATGGTTCGAATGTAAGGGGCTTAGAGGTAACAGCTACTTATGACAAAGAGACCGATGAATTAGTCATTCACTCTCCAAGATTTGAATCTGGAAAAGAATATATTGGTAATGCCTTGCATAGTAAGATGGCTGCTGTTTTTGCACAACTGATAGTAGGCGGGCAAAATCATGGTGTCCATACGATACTTGTTCCATTAAGAGATAAAGCCCATAAAACCTTACCCGGCATTAAGGTTCAAGATAATGGCTATAAGCTAGGATTGAATGGAGTAGATAACGGACGGATCTGGTTCGATCAAGTTCGAGTGCCCAGAGAAAATCTATTGGATCGTTTTGGTGCAATTAATGATGAGGGCGAGTACCATAGTCCTATTGAGAATCCTTCTAGACGATTCTTTACGATGTTAGGTACTTTAGTCGGCGGACGAGTATGTGTGCCAAAAGCAGGTTTGAGTGCGGCAAAGTCGGCCTTATCTATTGCCATTAAATATGCAACTAAGCGTCGACAGTTTGGAGCGAATGATCGAGCGCCGGAGCATTTAATATTAGATTACCCAAGCCATCAGCGTCGATTGATGCCTAAATTGGCGAAAGCATATGCCTGTCATTTTGGGCTAGATTATCTAGCGGATCGCTACGTTAATCGAACAGAAGAAGATATTCGGGAAATCGAAACCTTAGCCGCAGGAATGAAGTCTTATGCGACCTGGTTTGCTACGGAAACGATTCAAGAATGTAGAGAAGCTTGTGGTGGTAAAGGCTATTTGGCAGAAAATAGATTTGCTGATTTAAAAGCAGATACCGAAATATTTACCACCTTCGAAGGAGACAATACGGTCTTAATGCAATTGGTAGCGAAGGGTGTTTTATCTGCCTTTAATGAAAATTTCCATGCGGAAGGGATGATGGGCGTATTACGATTTTTAGGAGGAAGGTTATCTACTACGATTGTTGAAAAGAATCCACTGTCTATTAGAAAGACTGATAAGGAACATTTGTTAGATCCTTATTTCCATGTTCAAGCTTTCCAATATAGAGAAGGGAAATTAACCTATGCCGTAGGTCAGCGATTAAGAGGGTGGATTAAAACGGGCATCTCTTCTTACGAAGCCTTTTTGAAATGCCAAAATCACTTATTGGTCTTAGCGGAAGCTTATGTGGAACGACAGATTCTAGAGCAATTTATTGCTAAGATTGATTCGGTGGAAGATCCTGCTACTAAAGAAGCTTTAAGTAAGTTATGCCAGCTATATGCTTTACATACGATTGAACAGCATAAGGGCTGGTACTTGGAAGATGAGTATATGAATGGGACTAAAACGAAGGCGATCCGTCGAGTAGTGGATGAGTTGTGTGCGGAGGTGCGTGCGGAGGCATTGGGATATGTGGAGGCTTTTGATATTCCGGATTATTTGCTGGCGGCACAGATTGCGGTTGAATAGGGCATACTAGGGATTGATTAGGATTTATAGGATTAGTTAGATTTGTAGGATGTTAGGTGTGGCCTATATTTTCTACCCTTAAAAGAACCTCAAAACGGATGTTTTGAGGTTCTTTTTTTTGCTAATTGATTGACAACTTTTATGCCCAGCATGTGTTTCTCTTTGAAATACAATTATCCTACCTATGCAAGTAATAGAATATCTCCAAAATCAAAATATTTACTTTTGGCTCTTTATGATATGGAGTTTTCCGTTGAGCTACTATCGAAGCAAATTTCGTAAGATTGTATACCAAACAGAAGATTGGCGAATTAATATCCGACCGCTTTTTAAGAAAGAGGCTACCGGTTTATTTGGGAATTTATATCCAGAAGATAAGGATTATTTGAAGATGCGTAATTTTTATCGCTTTTATTTAGTGGGGTATTTTTTGCTGTATTTTTTATGGTAATTATAAGTGTTAGTGTCTTGAGGTTTTGAGTTTGAACTTGACACTTGGAGGTTGTTCAATAAACTATGTTAAAAATAAAACGACCGCTTTATACAAATCTGTTTGTCAACGTTTTGTGAGCTTTGACACTTGGGCTTGATACTTGAGTTTGGACTTTATATATCTAAACAACCACCTCCTCAACCTCTACAGCTTTTTCTGCCACTCCCTGTGCTTCCATCTCCCGAACTCCCTTCCGCAAATAAATAAAACATATACCAGCAGCCAATACATCCGCAATCGGAAAAGACATCCAAATACCATTCAAGCCAAAGATAGGCGGTAAGAAAATTAGTAATGGAATCAAACAAAAACCTTGTTTGGTCAGGGTCAAGAATAGGGCAGGGATGGCCTTCCCAATCGCTTGAAAATAAGCAGACCCGATTAACTGTAACAAGATCAATGGAGTGGCTAAAAAGCTAATCCGTAAGGCAGGAGCGGCTTGCTGAATTAAGTCTTGCTCATTCGTAAATATTCGAGCTATTTGTGGGGCGAATAATAAGATGCAGGCGAATAAACCGACGGCGATCATCGTCCCACTTTTAATGGATAGTTTGATCGTTTCCTTGACTCGATCCCAATTCTTGGCACCATAATTATAGCCTGCAATGGGTAAAAAACCTTGGGTGATTCCAATAACAGGAAAATTGGCAAACATCATGATTCGTTGGATAATGCCGTATATGGAAATAGCCAAGGCGCCGCCATAACTAAACAAGGTATTATTCAATACGATCGCTAATACACTGATGGTTCCTTGTCGGGCAAGTGTTACGCCGCCTAAAGAAAAGATTTCTTTGACAATAGGACCATCTAAGGATAAATTTTGTTTCTCTATTTTTAAAGTAGACTTGCCAAAAACGAAATACCAAAGAGTAAATAATCCAGAACTAATGTAGCCAAAAGTAGTCGCCCAAGCTGCACCAGCTATGCCCATTTCGTAATATACGATTAAGATAGGATCTAATATTAAATTGACTAAGGCAGGTACCAACATGGTGATCATAGCAATCTTTGGCTGTCCTTCTGCTCGGATCACCGTATTGCACATCATTGCCCAGGCTAAGAATGGAACGGCAGGTAAGATGATTGTAAAGTATTCTCTTGCAACAGGTAGTATATCTCCTTTTCCCCCAAATAATTGTAGAATCGCATCTTGATACCACCAACCGCCAATCATTGCTAAGGTACAGAAGATAAAAATCAGACTTACTTGGTTGCCAAATACTTGAAAAGCCTTTGAGGTATCTGACTCTCCTAATGCTCTGGATATGATAGACGAGCCACCAATCCCTATCGCCATTCCAATACTCCCTATCAAGAAAGTGATTGGCATAATGACGGTGATGGCTGCAATGGCAATCGACCCTACATATTGACCCACAAATATGGTGTCAATTATTCCGTAGATAGACATGACCAGAATCCCAATAGAGGCAGGAATGGCTTGCTCCTTCAATAAGGTACTTATTGGCGCGGTCCCTAATTTTTCTGTTCTTGTCATATATTTTTTATAGACCGCTGCGCTGTCAGACCGCTGCGCTGTCAGACCGCTGCGCTGTCAGACCGCTGCGCTGTCAGACCGCTGCGCTGTCAGATCGCTGTGCTGTCAGATTACTGCGGTATCAGATTGCTGCGCTATCAGATTGCTGCGCTATCAGATTGCTGTGCTGTCAGATTGCTGTGCTGTCAGATTGCTGTGCTGTCAGATTGCTGTGCTGTCAGATTGCTGCGCTATCAGATGCTAGCGCAGTGTCAACATCATAAGTCTGACCTCTGACAGTTCCGTTAGCGCAAGCTAACCAGAACGGTCTGACCTCTGACTTCTACTTCGAAGGATCCGCACTAAAATTAACATCCCCCATCTTCACGGCCGTTACATTAAAGTTGACTACAGGCTCTAAATTACTCACCGAAAACTCGTTAAATAAAAAACCTTCAGGAGCGACGAATCCCCAAGATGGGGCTATCGGAAAACGATCGTAAATCCCTAAAATAACTTTTCTAATTTCCACTAAATCAAATGTCGATACGCTATTTGATAAATTAATATCTGCGGCAATATTTTTAAACGGACTATCAAAAGTAACGGCTCCTAATACATGTTGACGGACTTGTACTAAATCAAATGTACTTACTCCATTAGAGGTAGTCGTCTCTTTCGAAAATCGAATTCTATATTCTTTCGTTCTGGGCAAAGAGAGTTCAAAGTGCCCATCTATATTTGTTACGACCTTAATAGTGGTATCAGCACTTATAAAATCTATTTCTGCTAAATTAATGCCATCTCCTGTTGGCGTGCTCACCGTGCCGGATATCAAGGCAATGGATTGATCAAAGGGATCATAGCCCTCCAATGTGGTAATCGCTTGATTGGTAGGATTTAGCCAGTCTTTTAATCTAGTATCAGCAGTATTGCCCTCATAAGATTCCGCAAGGCTACCATAAAATAAACGATTTACTCGACAATTGATTGTATCAATGTTACCGCCATGTAGTTGCCCATAGATTAAGCCATCATCTCCAAATAAACCAGATCCTGAACCGCCTTGTTCAGAAAATCCTTCGTCATATTCTACTCGATAATGGGTATTGGGAGAAGAGGTGTACTCTGCCCACTTGATAGTTGGGGCATGCAAAGTAGTCGTATTTCGAGTATCAACAGTAATTTTCTTGATATCCCCTTTAGGATGAGAAATCATTTTACAATTTTGGGGCAATTGATTTTTTGTAGCATTCCATCCACAATAGTAAGGGAAGAAGGAGGAAGGAACTATTTCAGATAATTTTAATAATAAAAAATCAGTATCCTCCTTACCCGCCACTCTCTCGCAACCTACTACGATATTCCGTTGTGGCTCAGTGGTCGGATTGTCACAGGTCGTACTTTCATAGCCAAAATCAAACTGCCACATATCATACAGTGGGGTAAACTCTGGTAATAAACAATGAAAAGCAGTCAATATATAAGGCGTTTGATCCTGAGCAGTGGTGTTCATCAATGATCCACTACAAAATCCCTCAAAGAACTCTCCTTCTTTTTCTAGCATCATTACAATTCTAGTTGTCCCTCTTTTCTGCGTTTGCAAAGAATTTCCCTGTTCACAGTTAATATTGATATGGCAAGGAGCCGCCGCACCGAAGCCTAGATCATCTGCCATTTCTTGATTCGCATAGCTTTTTGGTTTTTGTAAGATGGATTCAATGCTTATTCTAGCTTGATCTTCTACTTGGTAGGGTTGAAAATATTCCAAATAAACGACGTCTGCGGAGATAGCTGCCGTACTGAACCGCCCACTTTCTTTATTATTTTCACTAGTGAAGGCACCCATTACCTGAGATTCATCTTCTGCGTAGATATAAAATTTGCCACCATTGGGTAACCAAAAATCATCATATAAGAAAGTTAAGGCTGCTGCTCCTTTGACGGCTATTCGTAATCGCCAAAGTCGATCCCCATTCGCTAATAATATCCAGTCGCCATCCGTTTGTATATTGATTTGTGTCTTTTGACCAATCGCATTGACTTGAAAGTCAGGATATTGTGCTTGCTTCTTTTTATACTTCGAATAGGTATATAAAGGGAGTGTAAGGGTAGGAACTTCTAAATCTGCATAAGATTCAAGAAATGCTTCGGTCATACCCATAGGAATGCCGGGCTGTCGAACTTGTCCAATTAAAAGAAGGGGAAGGAAAAGAAGAGCTAGTAAAGTAAATGTTCTATGGGTCATTCGCAAAGGTGTTTCAATCGAAGTATTTGTTGTGTATGGGCTTGGTATAGTATGTTTTCAATGATGAATTAAAAATGATGAATAACCAACAGGACGTGTATACTGGATTTTTAACGTTTAGTGGATTCATCATTTCTCATTCATCATTTACTTTATATAAGGGGATTTATAAATATACGATTGTAATAGACAAATGTTTATGTTAAGAATAATCTCTAATATAGCCCATTCACCTCGTCCTCTCTCAAATAATCCTCCAACGCTTTAACAGGCGCCTCTATCTTCGCATGATCCTTAATGACCTCTGCTAAAGTAGGCACTTTGGATCGAATATCAGGGTCTATGTTTGTCCATAGTTTAGATCTTATCATACATTTAGAACAATGCATAAATACTTCCTCCACTCGTACAATTAATGCCAATTGGGGCAATTTATCCTTATAGGCTAATTGTTCTCTAATAACTAAATCGGTCACAATTTGAGCTTTGCCATTCACCCTCAATGTTTCTTTGATCCCCGGTATCATAAATAGCAAACCAACACCCGGCTGTGCTAAGATATTCACAAAAGTATCCGCTCTTTTATTCCCTAAACGCTCTGGAATAGCTAATGTTTTTTCATCTAATACTTTTACAAATCCAGCAGGATCTCCCTTTGGAGATACATCCACCTGACCATTTGCATTGACTGAAGCGATGGTTAAAAAAGGCGAGTTAGCGATAAATTTTCGACAATGTTCATCCAGAAGGTGTATGATTTTGTTTTTAGCTCCTTCACTAGGTGTGCCTAGTATGGCTCGCAGTTGTACTTCAGAGCTGATGATTTCTTTAAATTTTTGGTCCATTGGAAAGTATTTTTGAAAATAATGATGGTCTGATTGTTTGATTGTCTGATTGTCAACACGATATGAGCAAGCATAGTAAGTGCTCAACACGGCTTAATTGTCAGAATTAAAATTTGTAGGATTTTAAGATGAGCAGGATTTTGCACAGTAGCACTATCAACAATCCTATTAATCCTAAAGTCCTAATCCAGACGGTGGGGATGTTTTGAGAACTCATCAACCATGCAATCTCACACCGTATACCACTAAAGATAACAAAAAAAAGCTACTGACTTTTTATAGTACAGTAGCTTTTGTTATTTTTAGAACCTTATTTTATTTTTTCCCTTTCTTCCCACGTTTCGCCGCAGCCTCTTTCTCTGCCAGCACTTTTTGCTGTTCCTTCATCGCAGCTTCAAGACGCGAACCAAACCCGCTCTTTTTCTTAGGCTTTTTCTGATAGGCGACGAGTTCGTCTTCTATTTTCTTTTTATCGATAATTAATTCTTTCGTACCGATCATTTGACCTACGTTCATTAAATTACTAAACAACATATAGGTCGTCAAACCAGAAGCATAATTATTAAAGAAGAACAAGAACATCACAGGCATAGCGTATTGCATATACATCATCATCTGCGCTTGCTGACCGCCGCCCATTGCAGACATATCCATCTGCCGAGAATTGTATACTGTATACAAAACAGTCGTTCCTGCCCAAATAATCGTCAGCAAACTGATATGAGATCCATAAAATGGAATCTCAAACGGCAAATTATAAAAAGCATCATAAGAAGATAAATCCGTTGCCCATAAGAAAGGAGCTTGTCTGAATTCAATCGCCGCAGGGAAGAAACGGAATAAGGCAATCCATATGGGCATTTGCGCCATCATGGGCAAACAAGCACCTACTGGATTGACACCATATTCTCGATACATCTTCATCGTCTCCATCTGCTGTGCTTGCGGATCGTCTTTGAATTTATCTTTCAACCCAGCAAGCTGCGGTTTCAATGCAGCCATTTTGGATTGGGAGTAAATCATCTTGTACATAAAAGGATATAACAATAGTTTCACCAGCAAGGTCAATGCTAAAATTACCAATCCTTTTGATCCGATAAATTGTGAGAGGAAATTAAATATTG
>CALJIY010000350.1 GCA_937973945.1 uncultured Saprospiraceae bacterium
GGCTTTTTTCCAAGAAGGCGAGGCTGTTTATGCTAAGAAATTCTATATCGAGAGCTATGGCTGTCAAATGAATTTTAGTGATAGTGAAATTGTGGCTTCTATTCTTCAAGAATCAGGATATGGGCCAACTAGAAATATAGAAGAGTCTGATTTGATTCTGATCAATACTTGTTCTATCCGGGAAAAAGCAGAGGATACCGTTCGGAAGCGATTACGAATTTTTGATAAGGTAAAGGCTAAAAGACCAGGGACTTTAGTTGGGGTACTTGGCTGTATGGCAGAGCGTTTGAAAGCTAAGTTCTTAGATGAAGAAAAGTTAGTCGACATGGTGGTCGGCCCAGATGCCTATCGAGATTTACCTAAACTGATAGCATCTGCTGATGAAGGCAATAAAGGGGTCAATGTATTCCTATCTAGAGAAGAAACCTATGCCGATATCAGTCCTTTGAGATTGGATAGTAATGGAGTATCTGCTTTTATTTCTATTACTAGAGGCTGTAATAATATGTGCTCCTTCTGTGTAGTGCCCTACACGAGAGGACGAGAGCGCAGTAGAAATTCTTTTAGTATAGTTGCGGAAGCTGTTGATCTATACAATAGAGGCTACAAAGAGGTAACCTTATTGGGGCAAAATGTCGATTCCTATACCTGGGAAAATCCTGAGACAAAGGAGAAGGTAAGCTTTGCCCAACTTCTAGTAATGGTTGCCAAAGTTCATCCAGATTTAAGGGTTCGTTTTTCTACTTCCCATCCTAAGGATATCACCGATGAAGTGCTTTACGCTATCCGAGATTATGAGAATATCTGTAAGTACATTCACCTACCTGTACAATCTGGCAATAGTCGAATCTTAGAGAAAATGAATCGTACCTACGATAGAGAATGGTACAAGCAAAAGATAGATCGTATTTATGAATTGATTCCAGACTGTGCCATTTCTTCTGACATTATTACTGGTTTTTGCTCAGAAACAGAAGAAGAACATCAAGATACCTTGAGTATGATTGAGTACGCCAAATATACGATGTCTTATATGTTCTTTTATTCTGAAAGACCAGGCACCTTAGCGGCAAAGAAGTATGAAGATGATATTCCTTTAGCTGTTAAAAAACGAAGATTGACAGAGGTAGTCGAAGCACAAAGAGATGCCTCTATGGCTTCTAATAAAAAAGATGCGAATAAGACATTTAAAGTGTTAATAGAAGGAGATTCTAAAAGATCTGATCAAGATTTCAAGGGTCGAAACACACAAAATAAGATGATTATTTTCCCAAAGAAGGAAGGTTTGAAGAAAGGAGATTATGTACAGGTGAAGGTGACGAATATGACTTCTGCTACACTGCTTGGGGAGATAGTTGATAACATGGAAGCTTAATAGCTTAAAGGGAATCCTATATAAACAATTAACTTAATACGACATTATTAGATGAATAGTTTTAAACACATAGGCACATAGATCACACAGCTATTGACTATGCGATCTATGTGCCTATGTGTTAAAAAAAAATCACTTCCTGTGATTATGTTCATGCTAGTCCTATTTTAGCTAGAGAAACTATGAACTTACAAACCATCAAACAACGGTATGGCATCATCGGAAATTCAACAGGATTAGAACGTGCCCTTAGCACGGCAGTCCGTGTTGCGCCGACCGATTTGTCTGTATTGATAACAGGGAGTAGTGGGGTTGGTAAGGAAGTGTTTTCAAAAATCATACATGGTTTAAGTCCTCGTAAACACGAGAAATTTATGGCGATCAACTGCGGTGCCATTCCAGAAGGGACAATCAATTCTGAATTATTTGGTCATGATAAAGGCGCATTTACAGGCGCACTCTCCGATAGAAAAGGCTATTTTGAAACCTATAACAAAGGAACTATCTTTCTAGATGAAATTGGGGAAATGCCACTAGAAACGCAATCCTACCTTTTAAGAATATTAGAATCTGGGGAATATATTAGAGTGGGTTCTTCTAAAACGCTAAAGACGGATGTACGCGTTATTGCTGCTACCAATGTGAATTTGCAAGAAAAAATACGCTCAGGAAAATTTCGAGAAGATCTATATTATAGATTGAATACCGTTCCAATTGTTGTGCCTAGTTTAAAAGAACGACGAGAAGACATTTATATGTTGTTCCGAAAATTTGCTTCAGATTTTTCTGATAAGTATAAAACAGATTCCATTCAAATAGACGAAAAAGCTAGACTAATTATTGAGAATTATGATTGGCCTGGAAACATTCGTCAGCTTAAAAATGTAGTAGAACAATTGTCTGTTTTATCAGAAGAAAAAATGATTACGGCCGAGTATTTAGTGGACTTTATGCCGCAAATCCTACAACGTAATTTACCTGCTATCACCTCTAATGGGAACAGATCAGAAGATTTTAACGAGCGAGATTTGTTGTATAAAGTCTTATTTGATTTAAGAAAAGAAATGGGCGGATTAAAAGAGTTAGTGGTGGAGTTAGTAAAGTACAATGATTTGAATATGCCAGAAAATATGGAGAATTATCCGTCCATCGCCTTGCCAAGTTCTAATATGCCTACCCAATCCTCTTCAAATTATAATCGGTTCATTATCAATGAAGAACAAAACAATTTAGGCACTAATACAGACAATGCTATAAGACCCATTATTTTAGGGAATAAGCCAAATGAACCTTCTTTTGATAGCATGGAAGTAGTGGAAGAAACCTTAAGTTTGGCAGCCATGGAAAAAGAAATGATTAAAAAAGCATTAAAGAAACACAAAGGCAGAAGAAAAGATGCGGCTAGCGAATTAGAAATTTCTGAAAGGACCTTGTACAGAAAAATTAAAGAATATGAATTATGATTTTAGGCATTCTATAAAAGAATTGCAAAGTAGTCTCTTTTCTAAACAACTACTTTTTTTAATATATCTTCCCTTCTTTTGTTATCTATCATTTACTGGTTGTTACACATTCAAAAGTACAGGTATACCGCCTAATGTCAATACCTTCTATGTAGCAGAGTTTGATAACAATACCGTTAATATAGTACCTACCTTAAGCTATGATTTCACGCAAGCCTTATTAGATAAGGTCTTAAATGAATCACGGCTCACTTTCACAGAAACAGATCCTGACATAGAATTTAGTGGGGCCATCACTCGATTTCAAGTCACCTCTGTGGCACCTGAGGAGCAAGATGGCAGGACGGTCACTGCCTTTAATCGTTTAGATATTGGCGTTCAAGTGGAGTATTTAAACAACAAAGAAGATGATCCCAAAAAGAAAGAGTGGAGTCAAAATTTCTCTTTTTATCTAGACTATGATAGCACAGATAATTTATTAGATATCCAAGATGATTTGATAGAAGAAATTAATGCCCAATTGGTGGAGGATATATTTAATAAGGCATTTTCGGATTGGTAAA
>CALJIY010000351.1 GCA_937973945.1 uncultured Saprospiraceae bacterium
ACATTCGATTGGAAATACCTTATGATTTCCATTTCTTTAAAAATGGGCAATTCTGTAGATTCCTGTATGTCTTGATAAGTCTTTTTGGCAAAAGGGAGTAAGTCTTCAATCATCCAACTTTTTACAAAGCGTCTACCTGTAATGGGATTAATAATACCTGCGGCGATATTAGTCGAAGAGTCTGCAAAATCATTGTCTATAATCATAAAGGATTGACCTGCTTTCTCTAAAAACCAAGCTAATAAGGTGCCTGCGATGCCTTGTCCGACAATTAGATAATCTATTTTTTTACTCATTCAATATTTTCTTTATTATATTTTTATTCTTGAAACTTCCTCAAATACCCAATAGTTTTAATAAACCGAGTCCCATACCAAGAAAAGGCCTCTCCATCTACTAATAGGATCGGAATATTCGGAAAATGAGTCGCCAATTCCGTAATATGTTTTTCTTTAAAAGGAAACGGTTCGGACGATAATAATATCGTATCAATTTGTGCGGCCTTCATTTCTTCGATCGTTACAATTGGGTAACGGATCTGATCACCAAATGCATTTTCAAATCCAGTCAATCTTAAGAGGTCGTGAATATAGGTATCTTTTCCAATAGTCATATAGGGATTTTTCCAGATAAGATAGGCTGCTTTTCGGGACGGTCCTTTAGATAGGGTGGATAAGAGACTTTTTGATTGTTGAATGATTTGCGCGCAACGGGCTTCTTTTCTTAGTACTTTACCTAAACCAGCAATCATGTCTAAGGCACGATCAAAATTCGGCACATCACTAATCCAGACAGGATAATTTTTGGCAAGTGTTTCTACTTGTTCTTTTTGATTTTCCTCCTTATTGGCTATAATTAGATCGGACTGTAATTGGTCGATCCGATCAAGGTGCAAGGTTTTGGTGCCGCCAACTACTGGGATGGCTTTCAAGACGTCCTTTGGGTGAATACAGAACTTGGTTCGGCCAACTATTTGTTCCCTTAATCCTACGTCAACTAACAATTCTGTAATAGAGGGAACCAAACTGATTATTCTGCTAGGTGTTTCGTTAACATTAAGATTTCTTCCAATTTGATCGAAAAATACGGTATTCATGGGGTAAAAATCGCTATTTTTTGATTACAAACTTTTATTTGAGTGAATAAACGCCTATTTTTAGCCTGTTAATTCCGCCTTTCCTTTTTTCAATCTGAGTTTGAGACAACTTTTCATCATTACAAAATGGTATCCATCTTTATTAGATGGCTAGGCTATCTACCTATTACTAGGTAGGGTAATGCTGAATTAAATAGGTTATCTTAAAATTTGATAACCCTTCCTAACGTTACTATAAGGAGGGTATAAGACCCTTCCAGTATATTATTCACAATTCAGACAGCAATACTATGAGATTACCTCAAATTATCTTCGGGGTACTGAGTAACCACGAAACAACAAATCCATCATTTGTACGGTCTCTTTTGTCCCCATTTTTCATTAAAAAATACTTCCATAGCGATGCTATGCAAGAATTTTCTAAGAAAAACTGGAAACAAAATAACCTCGTTCAAATCAATGGATTTATTATTACGTCGTTACTAATTGGTTTATTTTTAATTCCTCTTACGGGATTTAGCCAAAAAGGACTTTTAGAGAAAGCGAACAAACAGTATGAACTTCATAATTTTAAAGAAGCGATTACTACCTACCAACGCTATATCAAAACAGATAGAAATAACATTGCCGCTAAGGGAAAATTAGCGAGTAGTCTTCGATACCTAGGTCGGCAAAAAGAAGCACTTCGTTGGTATAAGGAGATCGCCTTTGCAGGAAAAGACTATCCAGACTTTCAATTTCAACATGCGCTCTTGTTAAAAGAAATGGGCGACTATAAAGGGGCTCGAACGATATTTCTCAATTATGCAGAGAAAAACCCTGATGTTGGAATGCACTTCGCCGAAAGTTGTACGATTGCTATTGAAAAGCAAAATGCGCCTTCCACTTATGAAATTGTTCAAGAATATGTAAGCAGTGATGCTGCTGACTTTGGACCAGCTTTCTTTGGGGACGGGGTAGTGTATAGCTCCTCTAGAATTGATTATAGTGAAAAAGACAAGCAAAGAGATGATCTTAATCAATTATTCATCTCAAATATTGACTTCAATGGAAATCTAGGAAATCCACAATTATTTCACCAACGATTCAAAGGATTCAATGAAGGCCCTATTTCTTATTCTCCTGATGGAAAATGGGTGGCAATAACTAAAAATAATTTTATTGATGGGATTCGTCAAATCCCGGAAGCGGGTTTGAATCTCAATATCTTTATTGCAGAAGTGCTCCCGAATGGAGAATGGCAAAGAGAGGTATTTTTTCCATTTAATGGTACTAGCTTTTCGACAGGGTATCCTTCTTTCTCTCCAGATGGCAATTCTTTATATTTCGCTTCTGATAGACCTGATGGTTTTGGTGGATTCGATTTATTCGTATCTCATCGTTCTGGTAGTACCTGGACGACCCCAGAAAATTTAGGCCCAACGGTTAATACAAAAGGCAATGAGATTACACCATTCTATAATGGGGTAGATTTGTTTTTTGCATCTGATTGGCATCAAGGAATGGGTGGCTTTGATGTATTTAGAGCTGGTTCCAATGGTACTTACTGGGATAGAATATATAATTTAGATACGCAAATCAATTCTCCTAAGGATGATTATGGGTTTATTTTTGATAATGGTCGGAACATTGGGTATGTGGTATCAAATAGAGATGGGGGGAAAGGTAAAGAAGACATTTATAAAGTAACTAAAAATACGAATTACGCTGGTAATAATGGCGGCAACTACGGAGGTGGTCAGAACAACGGCGGTAACTATGGAGGCGGCCAAAACACTGGCGGTAACTACGGAGGTGGTCAAAACAACGGTGGCAACTATGGAGGTGGTCAGAATAACGGTGGTAATTACGGAGGCGGTCAAAACACAGGCGGCAGCTATAATCCTTATCCTACTACTGCTAGATCTTTGCCTATTATTGTATTAGATGAATACAGTATGCGCCCAGTTCCTAATGCAGAAATAGACATGACACCTTGTAATTTGCAGCGGTACTATACTGATAACAGAGGTCGAGTAACTTTAAATATTCCAGCAGGACTTAATTGTGAAATTTATATTCGTCAGAATGGATATATTACTGGAGCGTTGCAGATATCTGGTCATAGTCTACAAGGGGTACAAAGTCAACAAGTATTATTAAGAAGTGGAACAGGTACACCACCACCTGTTGTCAACAATAATAATCCACCTGTTACGAATCCACCTGTTTATCCACCAGCAACCAATAGTAATCTAATATTAGGAAGAGTTTTTGATCCAGCAAATAATAGCGGTATTGAAGGGGTTTATATTAAAGCTGTGAACCAATCTACAGGTTCTATACTAGAAACCTCTACAGCCGTTACAGGGGAATATAATTTAACCTTACAACCCAATTCTACTTATCTAATTACCTATTCTTTGGCGGGTTTCGGAGGAGTAAGTAAGTCGGTGACAGTAGGAAATGTAGTAGATGCGAATCTATTAGGTGGAACTTCCATGCAATACGTAGGAGGTAGCGGTGTAGCGACGAATGTACCACCTACAGGTACGATAGAAACGAGTAAAGGAAATAGTGGTACGGTTTCTACAGGCACAGGAATGGCTGGATATTCTGTCCAAGTAGCAGCCTTTAGTTCTTCTGATAAAGCTGATTTTAATAAATTTAGAAACCTTGGTTCTCACGGAAATGTATACAACCGATATGAAGGTAATACAACAAAAGTAAGAGTGGGGGTTTTTGCAACTAGAGCGGAAGCTGCGGCTGCAGTAGCTAGTATTAAGTCAAAAGGTTACCGAGATGCTTTTATTACGACAGAATTAAAAGATGGACTAGGAGAAGGTATTGTGTTGAATGGAGCGAATGTTGGAACAGCTGTCAATACTAGTACGACTACCAGTGCACCGAGTAGTACAGCAAGTACAGCAGGAGGTGGAACCTATAAAGTTAGATTAGCTTCTTATAGAAATCCTAGATTTTTTAATCCTGCGAAAGTTAATGGTTTAGGTACGATAGAAAAGCAAATCAAAGCACCTTGGACGATTATGTTATTGACTGGTTATCCAAACTTGAGTGAAGCCATTTTCGCTAAGAATAATGCGATTAAAGCTGGTTTCCGTCAAGCGCATGTAGTGCTAGATAATGGCTATGAATTGAAGAAAGTTAAATTCTAATAGGGGAGATACGGAGTTCGGAGTTAGATGTTTTTTGAACACGGAGACACTGAGGCACAGAGTATAATTTTTACTCTGTGCCTTTTGTACTTTTAAAAAACAACTAATTCCGTGTGCTCTGTGTTCCGATGTTCAAAGAAAATAACTAACTCAGTGTGCTCTGTGTTCCGGTGTTCAAAGAAAAACAACTAACTCAGTGCCTCCGTGTTCTAAAAAAAACATCCAACTCCGTCACTCCATAATTAACTCCGTACCTCAATTAAAATGCAACCACTAGCAGAAAGAATGCGGCCCAAATCCTTATCTGAATACATCGGACAGGATCATTTAGTTGGAAAAGGAGCGGTATTGAACCAAGCTATTGAAACAGGTCAGTTTCCTTCCTTCATACTTTGGGGCCCTCCTGGCGTAGGCAAGACCACCTTGGCTAATATCATCGCCCACCAATTAAAAAGACCTTTTTATACTTTGAGTGCGGTTAGTTCGGGAGTGAAGGATGTACGAGAAACCATAGCTAAAGCAAAAAGCCAGAAATTTTTTAATAGTCCCAACCCAATCCTATTCATTGATGAGATCCATCGCTTTAACAAAGCGCAACAAGACTCTTTATTAGGGGCCGTCGAGAAAGGAACGATTACCTTGATTGGAGCAACTACGGAAAATCCATCTTTTGAAGTAATCTCTGCCTTATTAAGTCGCTGTCAAGTATACGTATTGCAGCCTCTGAGTAAAGAGCAATTGGTAAGCTTAGTGGACCATGCTTTAAAGAATGATGAGTATTTAAAAACCAAGCCAATTAAGGTCAAAGAATATGATGCCTTGATTTTGTATTCTGGTGGCGATGCTCGGAAATTATTAAATGTATTGGAGCTGGTAACCAACTACCAAGAAGAAGGTACCACACTGATTATTACCAATGAATCGGTGACTCAAAAGGTACAACAGAACATAGCAGTTTATGATAAAGGCGGCGATCAACACTATGATGTGGCTTCCGCTTTTATTAAATCAATAAGAGGAAGTGATCCCAATGCGGCCGTCTATTATTTAGCCAGAATGATCGAAGGAGGCGAGGATATTAAGTTTATCGCCAGACGAATGATGATTGCCGCCTCAGAAGATATTGGCTTAGCAAATCCCAATGCCTTATTAATGGCGACTACGGCTTTTCAAGCATCGATTGCTGTAGGTTTGCCAGAGGCAAGAATTATCTTATCTCAAGCCGTTATTTATTTAGCCACTTCGCCAAAAAGCAACTCCGCCTATGTGGCGATTAATACCGCCCAAAAAGTAGTCAGAGAAACAGGGGGATTGTCTATCCCTTTAGCTATTCGAAATGCCCCAACGCATCTGATGCGACAACTCAACTATGGCAAAGGCTACCAATATGCGCATAACGAAGCCAATAATTTTGCGGAAATGGAATTCTTACCAGATGAAATAAGTGGGCAAGTATTATTTGAACCGTCTAATAATCCTGTAGAAGTGAAAATTCGGGAGCGAATGCGGGCTTTGTGGAAGGAGAAGTATGGGTATTAAGTTCAAACGCAAGAATCAAGTTCAAGTTCAACACTTGATGTTGATTCACAGCTAGTTGTCGTATCTAGTAGGCAAAAATGATTGTACCGCAAAAAGTAAATAGAACTAAAATTCAAATGGAAGTATCAAGTTCAAGTCTTGACGTTGGTCACATTTAGTTGTCAACCTTACGTTTTGAACTTGAACTTGACACTTGAACTTGACACTTGAACTTGACACTTATTCCGGTACATTATCAGGATTCAACAAATCATAGAATTGATCGATCTTTGGTAAGATAATAATTCTAGTTCGTCTATTCATGCTTCTACCTTCAAGTGTATCGTTACTAGCCAATGCATTATATTGACCTCTACCTGCCGCAATTAATCTATTAGGATCAATATTATAGGTCGTTTGTAAGGCCCGTACTACAGAGGTAGCCCTTAGCACACTTAAATCCCAGTTATCTTTGATGCCTGGTTTGTTGATTGGTAAATTATCTGTATAGCCTTCCACCATCACTTCCAGATTAGGACGTGCTTTGACAATTGTAGCAATTTTGCCAAGTACCTCTGTCGCTCTAGAGGTAATCTCTGCGCTACCACTTTGGTAAAGCATCTTGTCAGAAAGGTTAATAAAGACCACGGTCTTATCCACTTTTACCTCAATATCCTTATCGGCGATGCCTTGACTTAATTCAGAAGTTAGATTAACTGCAAGAGCGAGGTTGATAGAATCCGCCTTTGTTTTGGCAGCTTGTAAGACCTGAATGTATTTATCTTTACCTTCTAATTGGGAAAGCGTTTCCTTAATGTTGTCATTAGCAGACTGCGAGAGTACGGTTAAATCACCAACTTGCTCTACTGTTTGATTTCTAGCTAATCTCAGATCATTAATTTGATCTTTCAAATCATTTATTTGTTCATCTTTAGACTTCAAGGCGCTTTCAGAGGTACGGATATCTCCTTTCAGCTTTTCCTTGTCTTGATTACAAGCAGCTAATAATTTCATTTGATCACTTAGTTCCTCTCCTAGAAGACCAAGTTCTTCATTTTGCATATCTCGCTCTTTTTGTAACTGCTCAAACTGAGTTTTACTGATACAAGAGGATAATAAGCCAATTAATGTAAAAAAAAGGAATAGTGTTTTTGTTAATTTCATTGTAGTAGTACTTAGGAAAGACAAAAGAAACCTATTAAGTAACGACGAAATAATAAGTTGGTCACCCGCCCGACTGCGTCAGCGGGCTGGTCTGGACGAGAAGATTTTGTTCTCAGTTTTTCTTAAAAAATCCTTGCATAGCCTAGCTACGGAAGTATTTTTCAAGATGAGCAAACATCGTTTGCGAACCGCAAAGCGGATGGGCTGCATGAGGGCAAAAGATTCCGTCCTAGATGTTCAAGTTATTGTTTTGTCGTTACTAAAATACCGAAATTGGTCTTATGTCTTCACTTATGTAAAATAATATTCATGTGTAAAGTATTAATTTTTACCATATTTCTAGGCAAAAGTTCAAAGAATGACGCAAAATATTAATAGAGCGATTAAATTAATGATCAGCCTTAAATTTTTATGGAATTATTGTAGCCTTTTTGTAATAAAAATAGTACATTTGCACTCCGAATTCAGAATATACTATATTTACTAATAAATATTGATATGGCACATCATAAGTCAGCTAAGAAAAGAGTAAGACAAGACGCTAAGAAACGATTAATTAATCGTTACTATAAGAAGTCAACTAGATCAGCGATTAAGAAATTAAGAGAAACAGAAGATGCGAAGGAAGCACAAGCGCTTTTGCCTAAGGTGATCTCTATGATCGATGGTTTAGCTAAAAGAAATAGCTGGCACAAAAACAAGGCAGGAAACTTAAAAGGTAAGTTAACTAAATTTGTTAGTAGTCTTAATTAAGACACAGCTTATTCTTTAAAGAATAATTGAGGCTTTTATAGCCTAAAAAGGCTGCTTTGTTCAATCAAAGCAGCCTTTTTTCGTTTATCTTGTCAAGGGAATGAAGTTGTTTAAGAAACGAACAACTTCAATGTTACAGTATACTAACTAATACACTGAGTAAGAAGTTATTTAATATGAAATTAAGTTCCGCTTGGTCAACATCCTATGGTATATACATAAGTTAGTGTTTGAATTGCACAAATCAGCTTAAGATTTTAATAATCAGATGATTATAAGAATGTTTTTCAAAAAATAGCTGTTCTTTTTTAGCTGTAGCTTTATCCCGCAACTTCCCGTTGCTGGATAAATTTTCATGTAAACCGCCTTAATTTGTCCAGCAACAGGAAGTTGCGGGACAAAAAGGCTAATATTATTGTTCGAAAACGAAAACTGCAAAAACTTATGTAATATACCATAGGTCAACATCTAAGCGGGATGCCCGACAAAAATACCGGAGGGATTATTTTTGTCTAGGGTTTTTGGTTCTTTTTTGCCGATGCAAAAAGAACAATACTTAATTTAAGATAAATTTTGTTCCAGAGTACGAAACAACTTCTAAGAAAACTAATCAATATGCTATCATTCATCAAAAAATACGCCTTTCTCTTTTTCCTACTTGCAGTAGCTGCCTTCTATATGGGCAAATATTTGTATATGCAACCGAGGGTAGTGCAAGGGGAAAAATCTCCGGTCATTAAAGGGAGGTTGCTAGATGGTTCAGCTTTTGATTTAAAAGAGCTAAAAGGGCAATATGTATTGGTTGATTTTTGGGGAAGCTGGTGTGGCCCTTGCCTAAAAGAAATCCCTGGTTTAAAGCAATTAGATCAAAAGTATAGAAATAAAGCTTTTAAAAAAGCTACAGGTATGCAAATTTTGAGTATTGCTATTGAAAAGGATGAGGCTAGATGGAAAAGTGCGATTAAACGGACTGGGCAAGATTGGAAACATCATATGGTGGATCTATCCACAAGTTTAAAATTTTTAAATTCTCCCTTGGCTTCGGAATTTGGCGTAAAGCAAGTACCGTCTAAGTTTTTGTTAAATCCAGATGGAGTCATTATAGGTGTGAACCAATCTTTAGAAGAAATAGATGCGTTTTTTGAAGCTCGATTGAAGTAAAAATGAGATCTAAGCCCTGAGTTAAGCTTGAAGTTGAGATAGAGTTTGAATCTGAGGTTGGAATTGGAGTTGAAGTTGAAGTTAAAAAAAGGAAGGTTGTGCCTAGTAGACACAACCTTCGAAACTCTCACTAGTTTTAATGAAACTAAAAGTTGACGTATGAATTCTTTTATATCTTTATCACTTGGTTTAAATATTACAATCCTAAGTTAACAAATTTTCTAATTAATTACTAATTTTAGAACTAAGAATTTAGAAATTTGTTTCTATTTAGAATATCTAATGAACGCTATAGTAGAAATAACGAATAGTTTGCCATCTTGTTATATTCTTTGTACATTAGTTTTGAAATAATTATTTCTGTTCCTTGATCATTTTCACTGGATTTATCAAAGAACCAATCGTTTTAAACATATTATGGATACAGTAAAAAATACAGCAATCGCTCCACCTATCAAAGTTACTGCTGCGGCTTTAACGGAATTAAAAGCGATTATGATCAATCAAAATATTCCAGCAGACCATGGCTTGCGTATTGGTGTAAAAGGAGGAGGTTGTTCTGGCTTCTCTTATATTTTAGGTTTTGATGTAGCTAAGGAAAAAGACGATATCTATTATTTAGATGATTTAAAAGTCCTCATAGAGAAGGCACATGGACTTTATTTAGCTGGAATGGAGGTGGATTGGGTGGATGGCTTGAACAATAGAGGCTTTTCATTCAATAACCCAAATGCGACAGATACTTGTGGCTGTGGTTCTTCCTTTTCTGCCTAAAGAAAGGTAGGAAGGAGTTTTCAGCAATAAAATATGCTATCGATCATTTTTAGAATAGAGCGCAGAGAAGTGAGAACAGAAATGGATTTCGTTTAAACCTGAGAGCCTTGGCAGGCAGGTTTAAGCGAAATGTCCAGTAGTGTATTCGTCATTTAACATTACCATACCAAATAAAGCCGATGATAGCCGCCAACAGAATCCATCTATAGGCATACCAACGAATCAATGCATGTACTATTAGTTGCTCAATAATATGCATAGCAAACCATTCCGTATTACCCGATTTAAAAATATCTTTATTTATATCCTGTAATCGGCGATCCACATCCTTGGAAATACCAATTTTCACGTGCGCTTGCGCCCATTGACCTTGATTGATTTTATTGGTCATCGTAAAACGCGATTTACGGAAATATTGATGTAATCGTTTTTCGATCTTTTCAGCATTCCACATCTTCTTTTTTACCACCAATCTCGCTCGATCATGGGAAACTCTTTTCAGTAAATAGATATATTTAATTTTTTTCACGATTGACACACTTAATTTTTAATCGCTTCCACACACTTTTAGGTTCTATGGATAAACACTAGGGAGAATACTAGGGATAATATAGTGTACCCTAGATGCAATATGATTATCGTATTATCGTATAGCATCGAGGTTACAATCCTCGACGATCTGTTCCAAATTTTTTATAAAACTAACAAGTGTACGGTAGAGAAAATTTCACCCCTTCGTATATGTTAAAAATATACGCAACAAACGCATTTATACACATTTTATGGTAAATATAATTTAAATAAAAATATAAAAAGGATGAACTAAAATTTTATGACGTATAGAACGACCAATGTTCAGGTTGTAGTAGGGTACGCCTAATCAGCTTCCTTAAAGAGAATAGGGTATTTGTAGACTTGCCGACTTTCAATTTTGTAAAAAAAATGGTATTTTTGAATGATTAATAACGCTACTTCTATCAAATCAGCTGGCTATTAAGCCATGAATCTCTAATCTGATTGATTACCCCACCATTTACAAATAAAGATACCTTTCAATTAGTTTTACACCATCGTACATTAATTCTTAACAACTAAATTATTGGAGCCTCCTCCCACTCCAATAGGAGAGTATGTCTATACTTTCTTAATCAGAACTAACTATGTTCAAACCATTCTTACACACTAAGTGGGAGGCATTCCTGTTTCTATTTCTAATTGGACCATTTGCATTAGTTGCTCAACTACAAGTGGAACCAGAAAGAAGTAATGCAACTTATGAAATTGGGGAAACGGCCACATTTCAAGTCGTTTCTAGCATTACAGGAACAGCTAACTACACCATTTCTTTTGATGATAAATCCCCGGTCTTATCAGAAGGCACTATTGAATTAGTGGCAGGAGCTTCTAAGACGGTATCCTATCAGCTGAATGAGCCGGGGGTTATTATTTGTACCGTGACTATGGGGGACAACTCCGAAGTTGCTGGTGCTACCTACCAACCTTTAGATATACAACCATTTATAAGTGAACCTGCAGGCTTTGATGCCTTTTGGGATCAAGCTAAAGCAGAATTAGCTGCAGTACCGATCGATGCGGACACTAGTTATTATTTAGTGAGCAGAGAATCTAGAGCCTATCGTTTAAACTTAGGGCATATAGATGGGCGGCGCGTTTGGGGCTATGTAACAGTACCTAGTGGCCCAGGGCCTTTTCCGGGAGTGGTAGAGTTCCCTCCCGCAGGTTCTGCTGGATATCTAGCGCAACAAAATTTTCAATTAGCTGAACGGGGCAATTTCCTAGCAGTGTCTATTTCTATTCATAACGTACCTCCAGAAGAAATCGACCCGAATAGCTATATGCCCAATGATATTACGGACCCTAATACGAACTATTATAAGTATGCAGTTCTTGCTGGGGTACGTGCCATAGACTATTTATATAGCCGAAGTGATTTTAACCAAGAGGATGTAGCTGTGATGGGTTTCAGTCAAGGTGGAGGACTGGCTATGATGGTAGCTGGGGTAGATGAGCGAGTAGATGTATTAGCGAGTAGTATTCCCTCTCATTGCCAACATGGAGGTATAGATCAAAATAAAGCCAGTGGTTTTCCTTTTTACTTACTGAGTACTCCCGCTGATCAGAAAGAAATAGTAAGAAGGGCTACAGGATTTTATGATAACAATAATTTTGTCAAACGATTCAAAGGGCCTTCTTGGGTGTTTTTGAATTATGAAGATTTGGTTTGTCCGGCGGCAACTGGGTTTTCTGCATTTAATCAATTGGAAGGACCAAAAATCTTATTAAATACAATAGACCTAGATCATAATACGCCAGTTCAATATTTTGAAGACTTATACAATTTCTTTAGGCGACATATTCCTGCTAGTCGGCAAGCTCCTAAGCCAGAGAGTGAACTCACCCAAGGTTATGCTATATCTGCGGGAACAGATCAATCTGTAGAGTTAGAAACGGCGGTTCAATTAAACGGCTCTGTAATATTTAATGATAGAACGAATCATTTATCAGATATAAGATGGCGGCAAATTAGTGGACCTGATGGGGCTACTATTTCCGATGACAACAATTATACAACAGAAGTTCGTTTTACGCAAGAGGGGGAATATACGTTTCAGTTAATCGCAAATGACAATGACTTATTAAATTCGTCTAATCAATTTATCACCTTGGTCGATCAAGTGGATATAAAAGTATGTACAGATAGAGATGGCGATGGTATTTGCTCAACGATGGAGTGTAATGATAATGATGCGACTATTTTTGCAGCAGTAGGAGATACTTGTGACGATGGCAATCCAGATACCACAGATGATAGAATTCAAGAAGGTACTTGTAATTGTATGGGGACCTTAATAGTAGTAGAAGAACCGGAAGAGGAAATACCAGTAATAGATAGTACGGAAGTAATGGAGGAGATAGAGACACCTACTATGGATACGACACAGGTTATAGAAGAGGTAGAAGATCCCGTAATGGATAGCACGGAAGTAGTGGTGGAAATAGAGACCCCTACCATAGATACTACGGAGACAGGAGGAATTGATACAACGCAAGTAATTGAAATAGATACAGACACGACACAAATCGAAGAAATAGATACGGAGGTGGAAATAGACTCCACCTTATTAGAAGAAATGGAATTAGATTCTATTCCAGAGATGCCTATAGATTCATTGGAGGAGGAGATTGTCGAATGCATTGATAAAGATGAGGATGGGATCTGTGCAGATCTAGACTGTGATGATCGAGATCCTACACCTTGTTCTAAAGGGCTTATTTTCCCTAATCCAGCAAGAGATAGAGTAGTGATCAATCTAACAGAATTTGAGGGTAAACCGATTACTGTAGGCTTGTATGATATGGGGGGTAACCTTATAAGCTTTGAAACAAAGGAGGATGTTAGTGCTCCTTCCGTTACGATGGATTTATCCCAAGTGACTAATGGGGTTTATTGGATTGCTGTGCGAACAAGGGGAATTCCACTTCGCACGGATAAGCTAGTTGTCTCTCGATTATACTAGTGTTTTGCCCCAGATATACCTTAATAGTTCCTAAAATCTGTAACAGAATTTAAGGATAAAGCCATTTAGAATATTATTTCTAAATGGCTTTTTTTGTTTATGCTAGTCACGAAGAATTGAAAATTGAAAATTTATTGAAATTTGCTAGATTAAGCTAACCAAATCTCGAATTCTTAATTTTGTGAAGGAGTAAATAGGGAGGTTTCTAAGATTTGTTCCGATGTATTATTGTTTTGTTTTATGTGGCAAAATAAAATGTAATATCTTTTTTTTAACAATAAAACATTGATTATTAATGAGTTAAGCTACCTATGGTCAATAGAAGCATTTCTTAGTAGGAAAAAAAAACTTGCGTCTAAGGTTAATCACGCTTATATTTGTGACAAGAAAGCGGTTAACTACTAATCATATAATCGCCACCAACAAAAATCGATTTTCTACAAACTTCCCCCCCTTATATTTTTCAACTCCCCCTGTTTTTTCAACACTAATTTTCGACTTTAGGGACAACTAAAAACAAACTAAAACAACATTATTTTTTGACTTTAGGGACAACTAAAAACAAACTAAGAACAACATTAATTTTCAACTTTAGGGACAATTAAAAAACAAACTAAGAACAACATTATTTTCAGCTTTAGGGACAATTAAAAACAAACTAAGAACAACACTCCTCCATTTTTTAATTAGAATAGTAGTAGACAATCCCACTTTAGTCTATCACTATTCTAAGGACTTAGCAAAACAGATAAAGACTTACCCCCTATTACTCCTCAATTCCCCCCACTTGTTTATTTAGAACGATTTTAGAGTTGGCTTTTTTGTCGACTAGTCGCCAGGAAAGACCTTCTCTTTAATCTAAATAAACACATTCAAAAAGAATAATTAATAGGTTGTTAGTACAGCGATGAATGAGACAATATCCAAGAAAACTATTCTGGATAAGAACGCAAAGCAGATGAACGGGCAAGTACTAACACCGAATAAAGAGATTAATAAGTAGGTTATTAATACGATGGGATTTACTTGATGGGAGCGTCTCCGAAATTGATCGGAGACCCTCATTTTTTAAAAAGTAAGAGCAGAAGTAGAGTGAAAAAATAACTGATAAAAGAGATTAATAAGTAGGT
>CALJIY010000352.1 GCA_937973945.1 uncultured Saprospiraceae bacterium
CGAACGACATAATTTTGACGAGGAAGAATTTTTTTTATTTGAGCGGTATCATCTTTTTCTAAGGCAATCATTACATGATCCCCAACGGCGACAGGATTCGTTAATTTTTTGCCATCTAGTCGAAATTTACCGATGATTCGACTATTGTACACTGTACCATCTTTAGTTCTAACTAAGTACCAACTACCAGTGGATTTGATGACTATACCTTCTTGCAAATTTAATTTGATTTAAAAGATGTGACTAATTCAAACGAAGGGATAACTACTTCTACCAATTCATTAGTAGGACCCTTTTGGAAGGTAAAGAAACCATACATTCTGCCAATGGTGGTTTTCATTTCTGTCCAAGAATCATAATTGAATTTGTCTCCTGGTTTTAGAATAGGTGTTTCTCCTACCACCCCAGGTCCCTCGACTTCTCTGATGGGGCCTAAAGAATCTTGAATAAACCAATGCCTACGTAATAGTTGCATGGTCGATTCCCCTATATTTTCTATAGTGATGTGATAGGCAAAAATAAATTTGTCTACTTCTGGAGCAGAAAGATGCTCTTTGTATTCTTGTAGAACACTGACTTGGATACCCTGTGTGACAAGTTGTTTCGGCTGCATGTTTTTATCTTATTGTGATTACCAATTAACATTAGTGGAATCTTTTTTATCTTTCTTTTTCTTAGATTTCTTTTTTGACGACTTTTCCTTCTTCTTCTTCTTCTCTTTTATATCTTCTGTCTCTTCTGTAGTTTTACGCTCTGTCGTTTGAGTAAGAAAATTCTGAACAACCTCTTCTGCTTCGATTAAGGCGATTGAGAGCACATCATTGATTAGTACGACATCAAAACTATTTTGATAAGTCATTTCTTCTTTGGCTCTACTAATTCTTTCTTTAATACTATTGGTGCTTTCTGTATCTCTTTTTTGTAGCCTGTTTAATAATTCTTCTATTGAAGGAGGTTTTATGAAAATAGCTAAGGCTTTCTTTCCATAAATACGTTTAATATTTGTCGCACCTTTAACTTCAATATCGAATACGATATCTTTTCCTTCTTTCCAAACCCGTTTAATTTCTTTTTTTAGGGTTCCATAATATTTTCCAGGATATACTTCTTCCCATTCTGCGAAGGCACCTTTTGCTATTTTTTTTCGGAATTTTTTTTCAGATAAAAAGTAATAATCCTTGCCATCCACTTCTCCAGCTCTTGGAGCTCTAGTTGTGGCAGAAACAGAAAAAGACAAGCGATCTATTTTCTTTAATAAATGCCTTACAATTGTAGTTTTTCCAGCTCCAGAAGGAGCTGTCATAATTATCATTTTTCCCATTAGTGGAATACTTTTTTAAGAGGTCAGAAGTCAGACCATTTCATTATCAGGTGTCAGATATATGATGTTGACTAGTTCTAATATCTGGCAGCGACGTGACTACTAGCAGTACAGCAGTCTGACTTCTGACAGCGTAGCGATCTAATTAAACAGAGTTAGCGATTTGTTCTTTTACTTTCTCCAAATCATCTTTCATTTTTACAACTAATTTCTGAATATCAGAAGAATAAGCTTTAGCCCCCAAGGTATTAATTTCTCTACCAATTTCTTGACTGATAAAGCTTAATTTTCTGCCTTTGCTAGTAGCTTTTTCTTCCAACTGCTCCAAGAAATATTTACAATGTTGTCCCAAACGCACTTTCTCTTCCGTAATATCTATTTTTTCTAAATAGTAAATCACCTCTTGTTCATAACGATTTTGGTCAACCCGGTCTTTGCTGAAATTTTCTTCTAAGTTCTTTAAAAGCTTTGCTCTTAATTTTACTACTCGTTCTTCTTCGAATGGTGGAATAGCAGCCAGATTTTTTTGAATATTATTAATGCGTAAGATTAAATCTGTTTCTAAAACTTTACCCTCTTCCTTTCTAAAATTTGTAAAATTATCTAGTGCCTTATTTAACACCTGCTGGATAGCATTCCATTCTTCTTCGTTAACTTCCTTTCCTGAAGGAGCAACAACATTTGGCAATCTTAGGATAGCAGGTAATAAATCACTTTTAGGCATATTTAGTTCCTCTGCAATGTTAGACAACTCTTGGTAATACTTTTTTAAAAGCGTTTTATTTAAAGCAAAAGATTCATCTCCATCAGGAGAGGTGATATCTAAATTCAATTCTATTTTACCCCTTTTGATCTTATCTCCCAATATTTTTCTTAGAACAGGCTCTTTATCCCGGTAGTTTTGAGGAATTTTAATACGAATGTCCGTGAATTTACTATTTAAAGATCGAACTTCAACTGAAATGTCCTTTTCGTCAAAGGAGGCAGTTGCTCGACCAAAGCCTGTCATAGATAAAAGCATATAAAATTTTATTTTGGAGTATTTAAACTTCGTTCATTAATTGATGAATAAGTCTATTGGTTAGAAGAATACAGAAATGCTAAAACGATTCTGTAGAGTTTTGACCTAATAATATAAACGCGTTTTTGTTTGGTATGCTTAGAAAGTATTCTTTTCTCACAAATAAAGATAAAATATTATATGTAGTCTTTATTTATTCAAAAAAATAGCCTTAATCCACAAAGTTAAGTAAAGCAATGATATAAAAAGTAACAAGGAGTAAAATGCTCCGTATGGAAATTATTGGAAATCTAATAATTTAAAATAAAAAGGAGGCTATAATTGATAAAGAAAGATTTTATAAACTTATAAAAAGTTGATAATCAAACAGCAATAAAAGCTAATTCTAGTAATTGATTTCCTTTTTTAGGTAAAAAAAAATTAGATTTTCTTTCAATTAAAGAAAATTTAAACGAAATTTGCCGCTTTCTAATGAAGTATATTAATATTTATAACTTATTATAAACCAGTCCATAATATGAGAAAAGCAGATTTAGTCGCTGCCATTTCAGAAAAAACAGGAATTGCGAAAGTGGATGTATTGGTCACTTTAGAATCCTTCTTCAAAGAAGTAAAAGTTTCTTTGTCTGAAGGAGAAAATGTGTACATAAGAGGATTTGGTTCTTTTGTAGTAAAGAAAAGAGCTAGAAAAATTGGACGACACATTAAAAAGAATGTAGCTATAGAAATACCAGAACATTATATTCCTGCATTTAAGCCTGCTAAGATTTTTGTTGAGCATGTAAAAGGCAACGTATCTGCTTTGCCGGATTCGTCAGACGAGAGTGGACGTATGTAAGAGGGTGTTTTGACAGACTTTCTTATTTAACTTAAACGCATCGTAGACAGGCAATTTAACTTAAGTTTTTGTATCTTTGCGCACTCTTTCTGAAAAAAGTTAAGAAAATGCCAAAGTTACAAACCATTCTAACAATAATGGGCTTAGGACTGTTTAGCCTTTTGTACTTCGGTCTTGATACTAAACCTAGAAAGTTCAACTCTATTGAAAGAAATAGAGCTTTATCTACTCAAAATACAGATATTTCTAATCTGATTAGAGATGTTCAAAGTACACTTTCCCCGAATCAAGCAGCACTATTAATCGCTTTGGAAAAAGAGATTGAGACCGCTACTGAAGATACGACAAAAGTAGAGTTGTTTAAACAACTCTCGGGTAAGTGGTACGAGTATGGACAGCCTCATATTGCAGGGTTTTATGCAGAGCAAGTCGCCTTAATTGATAATACAGTTAATGCTTGGTCTATAACAGGCACTTCTTTTGCAGCTACCTTTAATGGTAAATTTGAGGAAAAGGTAAAAGACTATTCGATGGATAAAGCTGTTTCAGCTTTTGAAAATGCTATATCTTTAGATCCTAAAGATATGCAGTCAAAAGTAAATTTAGCCTTATGTTATGTTGAACGTCCTCCTAAAGAGAATGCGATGAAAGGTATTTTGATGTTGCTAGATTACGACAAGCAATATCCAAATGATCCATTAGTATTATTCAATTTGGGTAGATTGGGCCTTAGGACAGGCCAGTATGAAAAGGCAATTGATCGGTTGACAAGAGTCATCAATATCGTTCCTGAAAATACATCAGCTTATTGCTTATTGTCAAAAGCTTATGAAGGTTTAGGGGATATGGTTCAAGCAGCTTCTTATCAGAAACAGTGCAAATAACTGATGCCTAATTAGGGTTAAAAAGGAAATGATTCTGTTTTGGAAAAATATTCCAAAGCTATTTAATATAAAATAAAGTTTAAAATATGCCTTGCGGTAAAAAAAGAAAAAGACATAAGATTGCGACACATAAGCGTAAAAAGCGTCTTCGCAAAAACAGACATAAGAAGAAGAACCGATAAAATATAAATCCTTATTTGGTGTCTATCTGATTTTTTGCAAATCAGGATTGAAAGTACTAAAAACAGAATCGTCGTCTAGCTACTATGTTAGAGGACGAATCTGTTTTTAGTAACTCTTCATTTTGCTTCTAGAAAAAGAATTATTTTGATTGCGGTCATTATAATTTCAGTTATTGTCGTTATAAGAACTTGGAGTAATAATTGATGTGAAATAAAACCATTACTCCTATACATTTTGTTAATCTTGTATTTAAGATTAGCTGCAGTGTATTGAATGTATTTGATAGAAATATACTCAATCGCTCAGCACATCATTTTAGGAGAGCCCAATTTCCATGGGGAAAAAATATAATCCTACTACCGAAGAAAACACTCCAAACTCTTGGTTTGCCTCCTACATTCTATTCTTAAAGGAAGCATTAAACTATGAATCTACCCAAGAGATGCTCGTTTTTCAAAAAGAAGTCTCGTGTGATTTTTTATAAAATCAGATTTCTATTCTTTCCAAGTTCCAATTCAACAATTAGGGGCACAAAAAATAGACTTTATTTAATTAGCTTTATAATAGCTGTCAGTAAAAGTTATTTAAGCTAATGATGAAAACTTATTTTGCCCTACTACTAAAGTGGTACTGCCCTATTTAGCAAATCTTGTATTCTTGTAATAATAGTGTACTTTTAGCTTTATGCTAAAAGCCTATTCGCTCAATGTATTTATATATAGGAGCGCTAGTCAAACAGATCACCAAGTACAGTAAAATTACATGTACTGTGGAAAAAGACTTAATAATTAATGGTACTGCAAAAGAGGTAGAAATTGCCCTTTTGGAGAACTCAAAACTGGTAGAATTACATTTTCAGAAAACGAATAATAATTTTACAGTTGGCGACATTTTTATAGGCAGGGTAAGAAAATTAATGCCTGGACTAAATGCCGCCTTTGTGGATATAGGCCACAAAAAAGATGCTTTTCTGCATTATACAGACTTAGGACCCAAGCTCACCTCTCTTATTAAATATACAGATGGAGCTACGTCTAATTCTCTATCCTCGCCGATGCTTGATAACTTTACTTTTGAACCAGAAATAATTAAGACTGGTAAGATCGATCAAGTGTTAAGAAAACGACAAGTAATATTAGTGCAGATTCTTAAAGAGCCAATCTCTACAAAAGGACCAAGACTAAGTTGTGAAATCACCATCCCTGGCAGGTTTCTGGTAATGACTCCTTTTTCTAATGTAGTAGCGGTTTCTAAAAAGGTATCTAACTCAGAAGAACGAATCAGATTACAGCGACTTGCAGAAAGCATCAAACCTAAGAACTTTGGCTTGATTATTAGAACAGCTGCGGAAGGTAAGAGTGTAGCAGATTTACATGAGGAGTTAAATTTAATGGTGAAAAAATGGGAAGACATTTTTTACCAAATGCAAAAAGAAACGGCTCCTGTAAAATTGTTGAGTGAATTGGATAAGGCCTCCAGTATTCTAAGAGATGTCTTAAGTGATTCTTTTAACAAGATAGTTGTTAACGATAGAGAGCTTTTTTCGAATATTAAAACCTACATGAAATCCTTCGCACCGGAGAAGGTAAAGATTGTTAATTTTCATAGCGGGGGCAAACCTATTTTTGATGTACATGGCGTAACGCGGCAAATTAAATCTTCTTTTGGAAAAACTGCTACGATGAATAGTGGTGCTTATTTAGTTATTGAGCACACAGAAGCTATGCACGTCATTGATGTTAATAGTGGACCAAAAACACCAAGTACCAATCAAGAGCAGGCGGTACTCCGAGTGAATATGGAAGCAGCAGATGAGATCGCTAGACAAATGCGATTAAGAGATATAGGCGGTTTGATTATCATTGATTTTATTGATATGAGAAATGCAGACCATCGAAAACAACTACTGTCCGCGATGCGTTCTGCCATGCGTAAAGATAGAGCGCAGCATACCATATTGCCTTTATCAAAGTTTGGTTTAATGCAGATTACTCGCCAAAGAGTACGACCAGAAGTAAAGATCAATACGGCGGAAATATGCCCAAGTTGTAATGGTGCAGGAAAAGTAAATGCAACGATCTTGTTGACGGATGATATTAATCGAGATCTAGAATTTATTATTAGGTCTAGGCCAAAATCAAAGATTTATCTAAAAGTTCATCCTTTTATCGCTGCTTATTTAAAGCAGGGCCTATTAAAAAGTCAGGTAGTAAAATGGTATCGACAATATTACAAATGGATCAAAGTAACATCTGATGATGACTTTGCCGTTAATCAATACAAGTTTTTTGATCGGAATGATGATGAGATTCGATTGAATTAAGCTTAGATTTATCTAAAGAAGAATAGTCCATAGTATTACTGTGGACTATTTTTTTTTGTATAGGCTGGAGTGACTCTTCTGCCATTGGACAGCCACAGTCCATACTTTTGCATGATCCAAGTAGTAGTATACTTCCTATCAATAATTTAGACAGTTTCATAAATAAGTTTTTTATATGATAGTAAAGAACACAGAGATATAGTAAAAAATTCTCTGTGCGCTCCGTGTCTCCGCTCCTCGGATGGCAGATTCAAAAATACAACAACACCCAACTAGTCCTCCGAACCTCCATGCACAAGCGCTCGTGTACTTTCAAAAAAACAATGTTTGATCCTTGTGCCATCAAAAGCTACATAAGAATTGTGAAACAGCCAATCGCCTAAATTGATATAGCGACTACTTCCATTTTCTAGTACCGCATTAATAGGCAAATGCCGATGTCCGAAGACAAAATAGTCTGCGGTAAGTTCAGTAGATTTTCGATTAGCATATTGATAGAGCCATTCTTTTTTAATGTTTCTGAAGGTGGCTGGTACAGGCTTTTTCCCTTTACTTTTAGCAATCCATTTTTCTGCTAGCCAAATTCCGAAATTCGGATGAAGTCTTTCAAACAGCCATTGACAGAGCGGATTAGCAAATATTTTTTTTAACCGCTTATAGCCATAATCACTTGGTCCTTTCCCATCACCATGTCCAATAAAAAAGGTCTTTCCTTTGATCTCTGTAACAATAGGTGCTCTATAGGTTTTAATGCCTAGTTCTTCTTCAAAATAATTGAACATCCACATATCATGATTACCCGTAAAAAAGTAAATAGGGATGCCACTATCGCTAATCTCTGCGAGCTTCCCTAAGAAGCGAACATATCCTTTAGGAATAGCTCTTTTATATTCAAACCAAAAGAATAAATCGCCGACTAAATAAATCGCCTCTGCATCTTTTTTGATTAGATCCAGCCAACGCACTAATTGTCGTTCTCTTTCTTGACTAGTCTTATCTGCGTTGACTCCTAAGTGAAAATCTGAAGCGAAGTAAACCATATTTTTTAAATGATGAATGATGAATTAGAAATGATGAATCATTCATCATTTTTTATTCATCATTATTTAAACTTGCTCAGGGCCATCACCAACCCAATCAGAAATCCATGCCTCTTCCTCGCATAAAGGAACTAATTCTCCTTCTATGAATGGCCGCACCTCGTGAATAATTCGTTCAGGATATAGTACATGTAAGTTAGGCCCAGCATCTAGGCTAAAGTAAATAGGATTCCCTGTATCTTTTCGATAATTTCTTAGTTTTTCAATCATCTGCAAAGTACTAGGTTGCATGAGTATATAGGACGGGTCAGACGTCATCATCAAGGCATGTAGCGTTAATGCTTCGTTTTCTGCAATCGTTCCAAAGGTATCTACATCCCCTTCTTTTAAAGCAATTCTTAATCTAGCCAAACGATCTTTAGCTTGCTGAAATCTTGGCGCAGCATAGTTATTTCCTTCCATCAATGCATGGCCTGCTCGACTAGACACACTCTTTTCTGCTTTACTAGCAATTAAAATATCATCGTGAAAATCATGAAAGACCTCATGAATGGCATCTGCTTGCGGGATCGCATATAAATTAGACGCCTCCGCTAAGCCTTCCGTCTCCCCCCAAAGTGCCATTTTAGGATAAACAGACCTGCAAGCGCTTCCCGAACCCAAACGGGCGATGTAAGAAACCTTCTGATCAAAAGCCACATCATCTTGCAAGGTTTTAAACAATTCATCTTCCAAGGAACAAAGGCATAAAGCTAGCGCACTCATGCTAGAGGCAGAAGAAGCAATACCTGCGGAATGGGGAAAAGAATTGTAAGAATGAATCGTTAGATCGAGTTGTTTCAAGAAAGGAAATATAGGCAGCAGACTTTCTAAAAAAGCATACACTTTTACGCTGAATGCTTCGTTAGGTTCATCGTGGAAAAAGAATTCTAAAGAAATGCCATCTGCTTTTGATTCCTTTGGTTTGTAGCTGAGCACGGTTTGCGTGAAAGCATTTTCCAAAGTAAAACTGATAGAGGGATTTTGGGGCAACTGTAGCCCATGTTTCCCCCAATATTTTATGATGGCTATATTAGATGGACTTTTCCAATTGATCGTATTGGGTTTGAAATCATCGGAGTGTAATAATAAGGAAGTGTTGTTATACATTCTAGTAGATAGTTTGCTGTAAATTTAGTAAACTTTTAGTAAGGGGGAAGGAGTCTAATACGCTTATTTTAGGGAATAAGTAGTTGGAGTCTATCTCATGCGCTTAGAATATTTCCATCCATTACCAACTCTTTACTTTGATTAACGTATTATCCATAGGTAAAGCCATCAATACTAAGCTTGTTAATTTTCAAAAAGATACACACTATGAAACTATTCTCTTATATCGCGCTAGCGCTAGCCTTAGCTGTTCTAACAGCCTGTGGAGGTAAAGGTGAAGATATGCCAACTGAAGTACAATCAGATGATTGTTGGAGACGTACCGATGGCAGATTGGTCTTTACCCAATTATCGGAAACGCAGACAAGTGCGCCTTCCAAAATTTCCATTCGTTTTAAATTAGATGATAGGGATGGTCAGCCTATACCGGGGCTAACAGAGGCTAATTTTAATATATATGAGCAGACCCAAAGTAATTCCTGCCTGCAACCCATTTCTGAATTTGAAGCGCTTCGTTCCATCCAAAGAGAACAGCGATCTTTCATACAGCATACCTTAATATTATTAGATTTGAGTGGTAGTGTCATCACCTTCCAAGAGGAACTGAAAGCAGCTACTCGAACGCTTATCAATGAAATTGACCCAACGGAAAGTTCGCTTAATAAAATAGGTGTATGGTGGTTTGATGGGGCAGCAGACTTGCATGAGCTGATAGCACCGACCTTTAATAAAGAATCTATACTAGAAAGTATAGATAAGATAAAAACAGACTTAAGTAAAGATAACTCTACCAATTTATATGGAGCGGTGACTTCGATTGCTCAAAAGGCAAATATGATAATGGAAGCTAATTCAGGTGTTTCTGGAGTCTCCGTTGTTTTGTTTACTGATGGTAAGGATCGGGCGAATCGAGTGTCAAAGCAAAATGCCTATGATGCGGTGAATGAAAGTAATTCAGCTATTAGTTTCTTCACGGTCGGACTAGGATCAGAAATTAATAAAAATGATTTAGAACAATTTGGACGAGATCGTTTTGTTAATATTAGTAAGGTCAATGAGTTGTCCGCTACCTTTCAAGAAATTGCCTCTTTTGTTCAAGCCGAGTCAAATAGTTACTATTTATTGGAATACTGTAGTCCTATTAGAAATGGAGCGAATAATGTGTTGATTGTGGAAGCGGTACAGGGAGATAATAAGGGCTATCTGGAAAGTAATTTTGATGCTACTGGTTTTGAGGGGGGATGTGAATTGTAGAGAAATGATTGAAATTAATCAGTATAAAATTTCACCACGGATTCACAGATTATAAAAAAGTTGTGAACCCTAATCCGTGAATCCGTGGTGAAAAATATTAGATACTTTTAATCTTTAGATGATCTAGTCAAAATTCTCACTCCAATAAATCTTGAATATCCAACATTCCCACTGCTTGATCCCCATTCAAGACCACTAAGGTGTCCACTTTATATGATTTAAATACCTGAGAGGCTTCCATGAGAGTAGCCTCCATAGGAATAGATTTAGGCGTACCAACAGGTAATTGGTTCAATGTTTTTTTCAATACTCCTTCTCCTTCCTTTTCTAATAAACGGCGTAAATCGCCATCCGTAAAAACACTATGTACTTTGCCTTGTGTATTGATTAAGGTGATGGCTCCCAACTTAGAAGTAGTCATTTTAACGAGCGCATCCATAATCGTTTGTTCGGTAGAAATAGTCGTGTTTTGATGACGCATGACCTCTCGAACTTTTAAAGTGATGAGTCGAGTATGTTCAAAAAATTGCTTCGTACCAATATCTGTAAAATGATTAGAGGCTAGGTGTTGCAAGACTTTCCAAGGAATCGTACAAGCATGCACGCCCATATTTAAAGCATTACGCACATGTTCTGGATGTCGAACAGAGGAGAACATAATTTTGGATGGATATTGATATTTATTAACTGCTGCTACACATTGCTGCACCAATTGTAAAGCATCCTGTCCTTGATCTTGTAGACGCCCGACTAGCGGACAGACATAAGTGGCCCCAGCAGAAAGGGCTATATATGCTTGCTGTAAGGTGTAGACTAGATGCATATTGACCAACATGCCTTGACTAGTTAATCGCTTACAAGCGGTAGCTCCTTCTAGGGATATTGGAATTTTGAATACAGTAGTTGATTTATCAAGACCCAAATCTAACAAACGATGCGCTTCCATCTCTATCTCTGATGCGGTCCTTCCTAAAGCTTCTACTTGTAGAATGGGAACCATTTTAGCAAGCTGCAAGATCGTTGCATCAATATCTGTAACACCATCTCGATGCATGAAAGTAGGCGTCGTCGTTAATCCATCAATAAAGCCTAATTGAAAAGCTTTTTCTATTTCTGCTAGATTAGCAGAATCAAGGTATAATTCCATGCTACAATTTAAACTCAGGATTGTAAATTAATCCAATAATATTATTTCGCTTCGAGTTCTGCTTTTAACTCTCTAATCGTTCTTCTCAATTGCCTGTTCTCTAAATCTAATTCTTCTAATTGATTTTTTAAACGTTTTATTTGATAGGATTGATCGGGCGTCGAAGAAACAGTTGTTTCGCCATTAATGCTAGTCGTACTTTTTGAAGAAATATTGCTACCATCAGAAGAGGGGGTAGTGGGTTCCTCTTTGTCTGATAGAATCGTACTTACTTTATCTTTCCCTTTTTGAATAGTATTGGTAATATTCTTAATCCCATCCTGACCATTATAATAAGAAGCGGCAATATATGCCAATGGACCAATAAATAGCATAAAGAGCATTAAACGAGAGAAGGCGGTCATTCTTGATTTTGTTCTAGCCATAAGTTATTCTGTTTATTTTGAGTTTTGTGTCTTGGCTAAAATAATCAAAAAAATAGATATACTCTAAATAATTTCGACCATTGTACCCCACATAAACATAGAAACGCCATCTTCTACGACTTTTGCTTTTACAGCTATCGACTTATTTTTTACTTGAAGATGGCTAGGTAAATTAACAGGCAACCATTCTTTCCCATCCTCTCCGATAATACCCCAGAATCCCATACCTAACTCTTGATAAATTACCTTTCCTCTAATAGAAATTATTTGGCTCATACTTGAATTTAAATTTGACTTCTGACAACGTAGCGATCTTATCTCCTAATCAACCCGCTCTGGATGAAATAATTCGCTAATATAATAAGCTTTTGTGGAAGGGGTATAGGCATCTCGGCAAAACTCTGACCCACTTCTCATAATACTAATACATCTACCATCTTGTAATTGCCCTTCTCTATGATCTCTTCTCAAGACACAATGCCCAAGTTCATGAAAAACAATCATCTCTCTGATATTATCATTAAACCGATTCCAGAACGCTAGATCTATAGTAATATGATTTTCAATGATATGATTTTGTCTATCAGTCGAGTAACTACATAGTCCTGCTACATTCTCTTCTTCTAAATCTTCAATAATTCCTGTTGTTTCTGTTTGAATCAAATCAATTTCTATATTTTGTGCGGCAGCCTCTATCTCAAATCGCTCAAAATACGGCCATAGTGCTTCATCTACTCCAGGATAAGATTTGGGACCTGTTTCAACAATAGGTTCTTCGATGGCAATTGGATCAATAAAATCTCTTTGGCAAGCAGATAAGACGAATAAAAATAGACTACCTAGTAGAAGGGTAAGGGTAGTCCATAAAGACTTTCTCTTTGGACAGCACATAGTTACATTATTTTTAGTTAGTCGTTTTTTAACGACAATGGAGAATAAATGAAATGGTATAATGTACTAGTATCGCTTATAATAAAATTTTGATAAATGAAAATTAACTCTTTGAACAGTGGATTTGTCAAAGAATGATAGAATGTATGTCTATAGAGATGGATGTGATTTATATCGAAACGTTCGGCAGGTTTAAAAAAGTATATGCAAGAGATTATATTTAGAAAATATAGTCGGAGTATTTTTATCAAGACAATCTGTTCCCAAAAAGTATTTCTTATAAAATTTAAAAAATGTACGGTAGAGAAAAGTAATATACAAAAAAAGGAATATCAGTAATCCTGATATTCCTTTTAAATTGCTCAAGAGCAAATCGTATTTAGACTACAAAAAACTACTTGGTTTCTAATACTTCTTCTTTTAATGCACCAGCAGTTAAATCATCTTCTTTGAATTTATCCGTTCTTTTAACAACTGGATTTTCATGCATTGCTTTATAAGCGACCCTGTTTCTATGAATATCAATAGCATGGAAAATGGCTTGTCGGAAGGAAGAAGGATCCGCTAAATTTTGGCCAACAATATCAAATCCAGTTCCATGATCTGGAGAAGTTCTCACGATAGGTAAACCCGCAGTGAAGTTGACGCCATTACCAAAGGTAAGTGCCTTAAAAGGAATCAAGCCTTGGTCGTGATACATAGCCAAAACAGCATCGTATTTTTTATAGTTAGTCGTACCAAAAAAGCTATCAGCAGCGAAAGGGCCAAAAGCCAATACACCTTTCTTTTTAGCTTCAATAATAGCTGGGCGAATGATAGTTTCTTCTTCACTTCCTATTACACCTTCATCTCCAGCATGCGGATTCAAACCAAGAATAGCAATAGTTGGCTTTTCAATTCCGAAATCCATTTTCAAGGTAGTATTCATCATTCTCAATTTCCGAAGAATTCGTTCTTTGGTAATCAAGCTTGCTACTTTTCCAACAGGCTCATGGTTCGTAACCAAGCCTATTTTTAGATCATCAGATACCATAAACATCAAACAATCCTTAGAATTGAATTCGTCTAGTAAATATTCTGTGTGACCTGGATAGGGAAATTTAGCCAATTCCATTGACTTCTTATTGATTGGTGCGGTGACCAAGCAATCTATTAATCCACGTTGTAAATCTTCTACACTTCTTTTTAAAGACATTAGTGCATATTGCCCCCCTGTTTCTGTTACTTTTCCAAGTGTTATGTTGACATTTTCCTGCCAGCAATTAATGATGTTGACTTTATCACTATGTACCTTTTCTGCTGTTCGAAGACTCTGAAATTGAAATTCTTCAATCCCAACGATATTCTTGTGATAAGATACAATCTTTGAAGAACCATATATAACAGGAATGCATAAATTGGAAATGCCTCTATTCGTTAGTGTTTTTAGAATAACTTCTAAGCCAATACCATTTATGTCGCCAATACTAATGCCCACTTTCAATTTTTCCATACGATCTATTTTAATAGGATATTAAACCTCTTTTTTACGTGTTTATAGAACTTTTTCACTAAATAGCAAAGATACAGCTAATTCTAGCGAAGTTCTACTGCCTTATTCTACCGTTTTTCTAGCGCCTTGTTTCTTTCTAAGAGCTCTACAATATCAGGACACTGTTTTTTCATAGCACCAGTTGCTTTTTGTAGGCTTTCTTCGCTTAGTACCCCATATTTTACTTCTAATACAGCGGTACATTTATCTGCTTCTTGAGATAAGGATTCTAATTGACTAAATAATGCCTGCACCTCTTCCATTTTACCTTGCTGCATCAGTTTTTGCACTTTCTTATTCATATCTGCTAAGGGGCGCATACATTTACACCTAACAGTCGCTATTTCATCTTGTTCATTCGTCGATTGTTCTTGTTGGCAGCTGATAATGCCTGTTATTAACAATAGTAGGAAAATTTTATACTTACCCATATGAGTTTATTTTGAAACAACTTCTTTATAAGTCAAAACCAATATCTGTTCGGAAATATTTTTTATCGAACTGTATTTTTTCTGCATTTGCCTTAGAAATAGCTAAAGCACTCTGAAAATCATTTCCAAAAGAGGTCAATGCAAGGACTCTACCACCATTGGTTAGTGTTTCTTGTTCTTTTAAAATAGTACCAGCGTGAAAAACAATACTATCTTGAACCGATTCCATACCAGTGATCGCTTTTCCTTTTTGGTAGGCTTCTGGATAGCCACCAGAAACTAGCATAATAGTAGTTGCAGATCGATCATCAATGGATATATCGATTTTATCTAGCTGACCTTTTGATAAAGCAATCAGAACTTCTACGAAATCATTTTTTAAGCGAGGTAATACTACTTCTGTTTCGGGATCCCCCATTCTGCAATTGTATTCGATTACTAAAGGATCATCTCCGACCTTTATTAATCCGATAAATACAAAGCCAGTATATGCTAAAGCCTGTTCTCTAATACCTTCTACGGTAGGAATGATGATTCGCTCTTCTACCTTTTTCATTAAAGCGGCATCAACAAATGGTACAGGAGAAACCGCACCCATTCCGCCTGTATTTAAGCCTGTATCTCCTTCCCCAATACGTTTATAATCCTTGGCAATAGGCAAGACCTTATAGTGATGACCATCTGTGACTACAAAAACGGAAAATTCAATACCATCCAAAAATTGTTCGATCACTACTTTTTGACTAGCTGCACCAAATTTTCCTTCCAACATCGCTTTTAGCTCCTGTTTAGCAGTGGCCTTATCTTCAATAATCAATACGCCTTTTCCTGCAGCTAGGCCATCTGCTTTTAGTACAATAGGAGGTGTTTGTTGGTCAATATAGTCTAGCCCTGCTGACAATGTAGCAAGTGTCACTTCTTGATAGCCTGCTGTGGGAATGTTTTTCTTCGCCATAAATTCTTTGGCAAAGGCTTTGCTACCTTCTAACTGTGCTCCTTTAGCAGAAGGGCCGATTACAGCCACATGCTTTAGGTCTACATCTGCTTTAAAGTAGTCATAAATCCCCTCCACGAGTGGCGCTTCTGGGCCGACTAAGACTAAGTCTATCTGTTGATTAATCACCGCTTGTTTAAGCGCCAGAAAATTAGTTGCACTGATAGCAAGGTTGGTACCATGTTGTAAAGTGCCTGCATTACCGGGGGCAATAAACAATTTGTCACATAAAGGGCTTTGGCTAATTTTCCAAGCAAAAGTATGTTCTCTACCACCACTTCCTAAAATTAGAATATTCATGTAGTTCTTATTATACATTCAAAAGGCACAAAGATAAATGTTTGAATTAGAGTTGTTTTAATTTGGAGGCTAGTTAAAAAAAATATAATTTTTACTTTTAAATTTAAAAAAACCTTAACTTTATTATATAGAGTGACGACTTTGGCTCTTCAAAGTCAAAATCTATAGATATTTAACGCTAAAAATAATTTGAATATGAATTTTAATAGATTGATGAAATCTAATAATCCAATGATAAAAGAGAAAGTAGTCACTGGAAGTTCTCCTATCACAAGGGCAGGGGAAGGATCCATGACTGTTTCTGGAGGAGCAAATAAGTCATTCATCCTATTTGGATTAATGTTAATGACAGGGGCAGTTGGTTATACGATGCCTAGTCAGTTATTTATGTATGGAGGTATATTTGGAGGTATGGCGATTAGTTTCCTTGCTTCTAGAAGTCCTGAAAAGTCTTCTATGTGGGCACCATTATTTGCTTTGGTGTATGGATTAGCAATAGGAACAATTACTGCAATATATGGGGCTAGATACAATGGTATTATCTTTCAGGCAGTAACCATTACGATGTCTATCTTCTTTGCCATGTTGTTTTTATACAAATCAGGATTGATTACGGTTACCGATAAATTCAGAAGTGTTATTATGACACTGATGGGCGGCATAATGATTTTATACCTAGTTTCTTTTGGTATGCATATGTTTGGCTATGATATGCCATTTTTACATGATCAAAGTATGATAGGTATAGGTATTAGCTGTGTAATTGCATTAGTTGCATCCTTAAAATTATTGGTTGATTTCGATAATTTTGATAGAGGCGCCAAATCAGGTGCACCAAGCTATATGGAATGGTATATTTCTATGGGCTTGTTGTTCACACTTATCTGGTTGTACACAGAGATATTATATATCGTAAGTGCATTCATGGGATCTGAATAATTCAGCGACTAAGAATTAAAAGATAAAAGCCCTCTATGCCATTGTGCATAGAGGGCTTTTGTTATTTTATGGGGTAGGAAGATTAATAATAGAGGTGGCTATATTTTCTGATAAAATCATATTCGTTTAAGAATAAAACAAAAACATCAAATTATTTATGTCTAAACAAAAATTTTAAAAATAATTGTTTAGTAAAAGAATTTGTTTTATATTGCGATCAAATTATATTTTTTTGTTTTAAAAGCTATTTGAAATTAGCTTGCTTAGCTACTCAAAAAACAAAATTTAGTTATTCTCTCGCAATAAAAAAAACAAATTGAAATGATCAGAGACGACAGAATTCAGTTGAATAACCGTTTTATTCATGTATTTAATTTACTAGAAGAAAGAGGGGATATCGTTTTAAATGATAGAAATGGAAAAGGCATGGGAGACTTTGCCGATAAGATATTAGGAAATAGAGCCTATGGCCATATTGTGCGTGCCTTTTTGAATAAAGAGGATAAGCGAGTAATAGATTACCGCCATGCAAAAATGATTTGTAAAGTATATAGTGTTAATGAGAGCTATTTATTGGAAGGAATAGGTACTCCATTTGGTTTTGACTTACCTAAAAGTAATGCTGTTGTAGATGACAGTGTTTCGCAAGGAAATATATTATTTACCACCACACGAGCATTTGCAGGCTCAGCAGTAGAAGCAGGAGGTTTTGCAAAAGAAGACAAACAGTATTTTGCGATCCCTGGTGTGGCTGGAGATGGTTTGGTGGCTTTTCCGATTGATGGTAATAGTATGGAGCCTGTTATTATGAATGGTGATATTGTTATTTGTAGAGAAGTATCTAGCCTAAAAGATGTCAAAGAGAACGAAATTTATGCCGTTAAAGCAAATGGCACATTATGGGTAAAATATGTACAATTAGTACTAGATGCTAGAGATAGAGTAGAGCGGTTAAAATTAATTTCTGCTAATTATTTAGAGCATGATCCATTTGAAGAAGAAGTAAATTCTTATACAAGATTGTATAAGGTTATACGTAGAGTAAGTGATTTGTAAAATAATAATTTGATCTGATTCTAGATCAATAAGATATACTGCTTTATTGATTGTTTTGCTCGCTGATTTAGGCGAGCAAAACATCTTTATATCACTTCGCTTCATCATACTAGTCATACTTCCCACATCAAGTATGCATCTATCTTTAGTAAGGACAAAAGAGATCATCTAAAAGATGGAGTTATTATTCAACCTTACTACATCTCCCTCAGAGTAACCAGATACAAAACGGACCGCTATAATCTCCATTCTTATTTCTGTTCCAACAAATTACGTGACTTAACTACTCAAGGTCACCTGCTTCACTGTACCTGTATGTTTGCATTTCAGTGACTGAATTTGTTAAATAAACTTGTTTTACTTTAGGGAGTAGGCAATAAATAAAGTGCCCGTTATGGCGCAGTTATTTTTTTGTGTAAGTAATTCAAAAAATCGAAGCATAGCTGGGCTACGGTTCTATTTTTTGGATTTCTTAGACAGAA